>CAJOMI010000210.1 GCA_905235545.1 uncultured Lachnospiraceae bacterium
CATCCGTTAATGAAATATTTATCTTCTCCGCTTTTTCTTTTAATCGTTTCATATTCTCTTCTCTTTCCTGATCCTATCATCTATCGTTCATAACGACCACAGGAGTCATTCGTTTAGTACAATCTCCATCCCTGTTTTATAAGGGACCAACCCGCATTTCTCATAAAATGCACGGGCTCCCGGATTGCATTCCCACACGTTCAAGGTGACATTATAACAACCAATCTCTCTCGCATAGGAAATCACATATTCATAAATCTGTTTTCCCACATGCTGTCCCCTAAGATACTCCTCCACACACAGGTCATCAATATAAAGTGTCTTTCGATCGGTCAATATATTGTCATTCTCATAGTTTTCCAGAACACAGAACGCATAACCGAGAACATTTTCCTCTTCATCCACGCCGACAAAAATCGGTTTTGTATCATCCCGGATCAATGCCTTCAATTCTTCATCCGTATATTTTTTGGTATTTGCCTTGAATAAATCCGGTCTTCCGTTATGATGTACCATCAAGACCTGTCGAAGTAAATGATTGATTCCATGCATATCCTTTTCCGTCGCCCTGCGAATGATCATATCTTTCTCTCCTTCTTATAAATCGTAATCGTCCGGTTCTTCATTGATATTGAATTTTGACAAAAGCCAATCATGAAATGAACAAAATACTTAATATGATTGCACACTGCACGTATTTCATAACTGAAATAACAAATCTTACAGATTCAGATAGATCATCAACACGGATATGTCCGCCGGCGATACACCGGATATTCTCGATGCCTGCCCGATATTCTCCGGCCGGATCTCACTTAATTTCTGTCTTGCCTCTTTTCGCAGGTTATGAACATCCTCATAGTCAATATCTGCCGGGATTCGTTTGTTCTCCAGCTTCTTGAAATGTTCCACCTGTGACCGCTGTCTTTTGATGTATCCGTCATATTTGATCTCAATATCAATCTGCTCCACAACTTCTTTGGAGAGCGGTTCCTCATAGAGGCCTTCTCTCTCCTGATCGATCGGCGCGATCACTGCATATCCAAGTTCCGGGCGCTTAATGAGATCTGCTAATGATGCCGCCGTTTTCAATGTAGTACTTCCATTTTCTTCCAAAAAATTCTGTATCTCTTTATTGGCACCCACCATGGTATTTGACAAACGCGCAACTTCTTTCTCGATCAATTCTCTCTTTTTACAAAATGCCTGATACCGCTCTTCGGAAATCAATCCGACTTCATAACCGATATCGGTAAGCCGCAGGTCCGCATTGTCCTGACGAAGCAGCAACCGGTATTCCGCTCTGGATGTCATCATACGATAAGGCTCTTTGGTCTCTTTTGTCACAAGGTCATCGATCAACACGCCGATATACCCTTGCGAACGATCCAGAACAATTGCCTCTTTTCCCTGCAATTTTCTGGCCGCATTGATGCCTGCCATCAAGCCTTGAGCCGCAGCCTCTTCATAACCGGAACTTCCATTCATCTGTCCGGCACTGAATAATCCCTCCACCTCTTTGAATTCCAGAGATGGCTTGAGAAGCAGCGCACTGATGCAATCATATTCAATCGCATAGGCATTGCGTACGATCTTTGCATGTTCCAGACCCGGCACACTCCGATACATCGCATACTGCACATCCTCGGGAAGAGAAGAGCTCATACCACCGATATACATCTCATTGGTATATTCTCCCTCCGGCTCCACAAAGACCTGATGTCTGTTTTTATCCGCAAATTTCATTACCTTGTCTTCGATAGACGGACAATACCTCGGCCCGGTTCCCTCAATCGCTCCGGAAAATAACGGAGACCGGTCGATATTGTTGCGGATGATTTCATGCGTCTCTTCATTTGTATAAGTCAGCCAACAGCTGATCTGTTCTCTCTTGATATCCTCTTCCGTATTTGTAAAAGAAAACGGAACGATGGTCTCATCACCCTTTTGCTCTTCCATCTTTGTAAAATCAATGCTTCGCTTGTCGATTCGAGCCGGTGTTCCTGTCTTGAAACGACGGATTGGTATTCCATTTTCTACCAGGGAATCGGAAAGATAATTTGCAGAGGAAAGACCGTTTGGTCCTGTATGGTTCACCACATCTCCGTAAATGCATCTCGCATTGAGATATACTCCGGTACAGAGCACAACCGCTTTTGCATAATAAATCGCACCGGACTTTGTGCGAACCCCTTTTATCTTCTTTTCTTCCATGATCAGATCGGTAACCTCAGCCTGCCGCAATGTCAGATGATCGGTATTCTCCATGACCATCCGCATACTCCTCGTATATTCTGCCTTGTCTGCCTGTGCGCGAAGTGAATGAACAGCCGGTCCCTTGGAACGATTGAGCATCTTGGACTGAATATAGGTCTTATCGATATTCTTTCCCATCTCTCCGCCCAGTGCATCAATCTCCTTTACCAGATGTCCTTTTGAAGATCCTCCAACATTTGGATTGCACGGCATCATCGCCACACTGTCCATACTGACTGTAAACAGAATTGTCTCCTGTCCCATTCTCGCCAGTGCCAAAGCAGCTTCACATCCGGCATGTCCGGCCCCGACTACCACCGCATCATATTCTTCTTCGATTGTATTTTTCCCCGTCTGATTTTCCTCGCACATGTTTTCACTCTTTCCCTTTTCTTATTTTCAAAAACAACTATTACCTATTATAATGGAAACGAAATCATTTGTATATTATTTTTTTCTTCTTTTATTACAGTTCACTCGGTGGCTTACGTCTGAACCAATATCATGATGTCGGGGTCAAAACTATGCTTCACAAAGTATATTCGTCAAGTTGCACATACAATATAGCATTGAAACAAATTCAGGCTGTGGAAGTAAGACC
>CAJOMI010000211.1 GCA_905235545.1 uncultured Lachnospiraceae bacterium
CCGGACACGGACAATGTAAACATACTTCTCTATCATAATCAAAGACGGGGATTCTGTCAATCACTTTTTGAAAAAAATATATTTTGGTCACTATTTACGATACAATTCAGTGGTTAGCAGGACGGTTTCGGGTGTGGTATCGTATACAAATTTCGGGCACACTTGCGTTTCGCAATCACCTGACTTCTGTATAAAAAAGGAGAAAATTGGTTATAGATAATATCGAATCAGAAAATGATGGAGAATCGGAACTATGTCAGCGAAAAGGAATCTGAATCTCGTACCGGGTTTCGCAGAGGTGAAACATGAAGGCTATTATAAAAAAGATGGAGCAGAGGCATGATAAAAGGGAAAAGAAAAGCTGGGACAGAAAGCAGGACAGGAGGCTACGACATGCGTGGAAGAACAGACTTGGCAGTGGAGATGAAAGAGGATATACAAAGTGATGAACCGATCACAGGGGTACATGTGACGACAAAAAACAATGGAGATACGGATATTAAGGAAGTTCGGATCGTGGTGGAAAATGAGGAGGGCGCAATGTGTCTGGGAAAACCGATCGGAACCTATATCACGTTGGAAAGTGAGAAACTGCGAGAACAGGATGAGAGTTTTCATGAGCCGATGATGGAGGTGCTTTGTAAACATTTAAAACATTTTATTGGAAACAAGACAAGAGTTATGGTGGCCGGACTTGGAAACCGGGAGGTGACACCGGATGCATTAGGCCCTTTTGTGATCGATAACTTATATGTGACAAGGCATCTTCTAAAGGAAGGAATTATTTCGCAAAGCATTGAGATCAGTGCAATTGCACCCGGCGTGATGGCGCAGACGGGGATGGAATCTTCCGTGATATTAAAATCGTTGATTCGGGAGATAAAGCCGGAAATCCTGATCGTGATAGATGCATTGGCGGCAAGACAGTCTGATCGCTTAAATAAAACCATACAATTGGCGGATACAGGAATCACACCCGGTTCCGGTGTGGGAAATCATCGGGAGGCGATTAATCAGGAAAGTATGGGTATACCGGTGATTGCCATCGGGGTACCGACTGTGATTGCGGTTCCAACTATTATAAATGATGCAATGGATGTTATGATATCGTCACTCGGAAAACAGGGAGCCAAAAGTGTTCTCAAGAAATTTAACGACGAGGAGCGCTATCAGCTGGCATGTGAGATGGTGAATCCCAATCTGGAAAATATGTTTGTGACACCGAAAGATATTGATGCTGCGGTAAAACGAATCAGTTATACGATTTCTGAAGCGATCAATCAGGCGGCATTGGCATAGAAATAAAAGTTCGGAATAAAATGTAACTATGGAGCAATACATGGTTTTCCGACAAAAAGAAAAATTAAATAAAAAAAAGAAGGTTGCGTTTGTCGTCATCATGCTTTGGATATTATCTGTTATGCCATCTTTTGAGAAAGAAGACTGGTTTTTAGGGGTGACCGGTCAGATGATTCCGATACTTGCTTATGAAAAAGAATTCGGTAATACAATGGTGGATTATGCCGCAAATTATCAGGTTCCGGAATGGTTTTATGAGGATGAGACGGAGATTGTGCCAGAACCGGAACCTGTCACAGAGAATGTGACAGAGGAAGAGTCGGAGCGTGTGACCGCGGCGGCAGAGGATGTGAAAGGTACGGTCTATACCAGAGAACAATTGGAACAACGGGATTTTTTGCTGAGTCATATTTTTGCGGTGGACGGTAATACAAGCATGACGGAAGAGGAAACGGATTTGCAAAATCTTTTGGATGTGGATTTGTCAATTGACGGAAATGACGCAAAGGATTATAAGATATTGATCTATCATACCCATGGTTCTGAGAGTTTTGCGGATAGCAGAGAGGGCGTAAAGGAAGATACCGTGATCGGAATCGGCAGTTATCTTGCAGAGATTCTCGAGAATGACTATGGGATACCGGTCTACCATGATGAGACCCTGTATGATGTGATCGACGGGCAGTTGGATCGGAGCAAGGCGTATGAGAATGCATATAATAATGTGACAAAAATATTAGAGGAAAATCCTTCCATTGAGGTTGTCATAGATCTACATAGAGACGGGGTGGCAGAGGATACCCATCTTGTGACGCAGGTAAACGGAAAGCCTACCGCCAAGATCATGTTCTTAAATGGGGTCAGTCGCTCCAATAAAAACGGAGACATCGATTATCTGTACAATCCGAATAAGCTTAGCAATCTGGCGTTCAGTTTTCAGATGTATCTGGAGGGACTGGAACACTATGGTGATTATGTCCGAAAAATATTTGTCCGGAGCTACCGCTACAATCTGCATCTGCTTCCGAGAACGACATTGATCGAAGCGGGTGCACAGACCAATACGATTGAAGAGGAGAAGAATGCAATGGAGCCACTGGCTGCGATTCTTTATAAAGTGTTGAGCAAACCGGAATGACGTGATATAATGATGTGCGAAAGGGAAAAACAAGCGACACCGCAGGTGGCATTTGTTTTTTGTTATTTATAAAAGAAGAACAGGAGAAAATCATGGCACACATTGACCAGAGCAGAATTCGTAATTTTTGTATCATTGCACACATCGATCACGGGAAATCCACCCTTGCGGATCGTATCATAGAAAAGACAGGCCTGTTGACCGACAGAGAGATGCAGGCACAGGTCCTTGACAATATGGATTTGGAGAGAGAGCGGGGCATCACGATCAAAGCACAGGCAGTTCGTATTGTTTACCGTGCGAAGGATGGAGAGGAATATATATTCAATCTGATCGATACACCGGGACATGTGGATTTCAATTATGAAGTATCAAGAAGTCTTGCGGCCTGCGAGGGTGCG
>CAJOMI010000212.1 GCA_905235545.1 uncultured Lachnospiraceae bacterium
AAGATCTGTAACAACCGCCTGCCGTTTTTTTGTTGCTTTCTTCTGTTCGGGCAAAATCTTTTCCCCTGAAAAATATGCCTCTATCACTTTGTTCAATTCAATCTTACAGCCATTTGCCTTAAGACCATGAGTTCTGCAAATCTGAATCAATTCATCCCGATACCAATAGTATTTACTAAACTCAGTATAATCTTTAATGTTATCAAATTCCGGTCTCTGCATTCTTACTTTCTCTCCTACTTCTTTTCTTTATGTGCCGTAATAATGGTATAGCCGCTTGCTTATTTTTTCCGTCCGAATAAAGTATTATACTGATATCAGTCGCCTACCTGTATGGTTTCGCCATATTTTACGATATGCAGTTTGTAATTCAGATTCTCCTGCCACCGCTCACCAAACAAATCCATACTTTCATTTTCATTGATCCAATGATTCATATCCTCAGCAGTACCCTTTGAGCAGACAATATCCAAGTGCTCCAATTCTTTCGTTGCATATTCGCTCCATCTGGTGACAAAATGTCCTGCATCAAAATGATCGCTGTGTGAGTGAGTTTGCAGCAAATACTTGATATTTCCAACGTCAATTCCATACATGTTACATGCATTTACGGAATCCGGTCCCAGATCTACCAGCATTTCATCATTGATCACGATGGAAGATCGCTTTCTAATTTATAACACTTTCCAGTATCCTGCCTTTTTTGAACCAATCCTCTCTATATAACCATTGTCTTTTAAAAATGATATATTCTTTTCCACTGCTGTTTCACTCACACCTAATATGTTATGAAGTTCCGCAGTTGTAATGTTTGGATTGTCTCTCATTTCTGCAATAATCTTTTGTCTTCTGGAATTTAAGGGTTTCTTATCCCCAACCTTTTTCCCAACTTTATTCCCAACCTTATTTATTCTATCAAATGGAATTGTTACAACAATCGAATTCTCTCTAAATGAAAATGCATCTTTTCCATACATTTCCGTAATCTTAGGCACCCCGCGTCCAGACTTCTCACTTATATGCAGTTGAAGAAATATTTCGGACAATTTTTCATTTACAGGAATTGATTCTCCTAAGAAAAAACCTTCCATCGTCTGTGCCGGAGCAAGTGTTCCTCTCGATAGTATTTCTATCCGGTCAGAGAAAACCGAAATCATTGGCTCATTTCCTTCCACCCATTTATTGTGCAGAACAGCATTTATGATAGCCTCCCGAAATGCCTTATTATCAAATAAAGGAACCTCTTTTCTCTCAACAACTCTGTCTGTTTCGTCCGTTTGTATCAGGTTCAACACATCCCCATAACGCAAAAGCTCGTCCAAGCTGTATAATAAACAGTCATTTCCAAATTCACGTACAGAGAAAAGATTAGAGCCTTTTGTTTCTCCATCAAAAATAGATACACGAAGCGGAAAATGGGAATTATCCGATAATAACTGTGCTAGAATGTTAAATTCTCCTTCTTCTGTTTTTAATCCCAAGTTCTTAATAAACGTCTTTTGATTTAAAACAATCCCTTTGGAACCATAATATCCAAAGAGTTTTTGAAATGTAAAATCCTGATATTTCGCCGGTACCGTTTCTATCGTTTCCGTTCTTCCATCAAGTATTTTGAAAAGTTCAATTTCTCTCTTAGGGTAATCTTTCATATTACACTTTGATGATCCTATCCTTAAAAACCTCTTTTCTTTAAATGCCGTAGGAATTTCGGTTGCCGCAGGAATTACCAGACCAACGACTCTCTTTCCGTAAATTTCTGTTTCTTCAAAACTAAAATTTATGCTTGGTGACAGATTTCTCGCAAGATAATTCTGATACGGTTCCTTGTTATATTCACAATACTGGTTAAATGTTGTTCCTACAATTTCATGGGTTGTATCATTTACACCCCAAATGAAATACGCATATTTTTTATAATGAAAAGCCGCCGCATTTGACAGGGCAGATACATATTCGCCTAATGCCTCAGGCTGAAACCAGTTTTCCTTAAATTCAAACCATTCCTGTTCATCACTTAAGGCACATAAGTCTAAAACAATTTGTTTAATATCCATTAGTATGCTCCTTTACCCAACTTTTATTCCCAACCAAATAATTATAACATGTTGGGAATAAAGTTGGGAATAAAAAATTGTTTGACACATTTGATATTTTTATTCAAAAAAACGCTATACCATGATCTTGATCCTACAGTTGGCATCGCCCATTTTAATACTGCTTACTAACTCCACCTGAACTTCCTTATTGAAAATGCTCTCAAACATTCTTTGCCCATTTGAACTTCTTGCTAAAATCTGCAGATTTTGCAAGTGGATACTCTTTTGAAAATTTTTCACCGGCATCCTTCTCACCATGTTTTTCCATACAGTCTATAAATCGAAGTGCTTGTGGATTATCGTTTTTTGCCATCTGCTTTCTCTCCTTTTACTTTTCATATCTTTTTGATTGGATGCCGGATCACAGTCCTGCGTTTCTCCGGCGCAACCTTTCTCGCATCACTCAGGTATATCTCATGATGATATCGCTGATCTGTTATATCCAGCATATAACCCTGTTCTTCCATGTACCGATGCATGACTTCCACCGTTTTCGGTTCCTCATCATACGCCCCGATGTGCATGCACTGTACACATAAACCTTCATCGTAGGTCAAATATTCCACCTTGGAGAAATCCTGCTTCTTCTTTGCAGTCGCCTCCTTGATAGCCCACTCGAAATCGTCCTTTGTGACAAAATCCGGCAGGCGGATTACGGAGATCCACCGAAAAGAATCCTTATCGGCATAATCTACTCCGACCACACCGTCTTGCCACCAGAACCCTTCCAGCGGAGGCACC
>CAJOMI010000213.1 GCA_905235545.1 uncultured Lachnospiraceae bacterium
CCGTTGAAACAATGAAACGGAATTATATGATATTCCATACCATGGATCCCGTTCTCGCTATCGAGGACCTAAAGGAGATTCATAATCAGAAACAATAAAGTTATAGTCATTCTTTGTCCGGTCGGAAAGTATGTATAAAGGCGGTGAACATTATCTGGAAGGCAGATATTTATATACAAAAAAACAGCAGATGGTTTTCAAAGCATAAACTGAAAAAGATCGGTGCAACACCCCATGCCAATGGCTGCTGGACCATTGAAGACGAAGAGAAAGATGCTGTCACGAAGATCTGTGAGAAATACCGTTTGAAATATACGTGGTATAAGAAGGAATGGGCAAGATCCGGAAACTACCGGGATGTATTTTTTCAATTTTATGATCCACCCTATCGGTGCCGGTATTGTCATAGGCGATTGCCGGAGCGCAAGGTAGAGGTGGATCATTTGGTTCCGGTTGCAAAGGTGAAAAAAAGTGCGTATGCAAGGTTTCTTCTCCGGATCCACGGGATTCGAAATGTCAACGACAGAAGGAATCTGGTGGCGAGTTGTCATAAATGCAATGAGAAAAAAAGGGACAAAATGGGACGGTGGTATATTCGGGGAAGACTCGGGAAGTATCGGATCTACTGGTTGGTCAGGGATATCCTGCTACTCGCGTTGTTGGCGGGAGTGTGTTATTTCGCGTGTTTTTTCGCACAAAACACCTTGTGTTTTTAATAAATTCAAAGTATAATACTATCCGGGTATCAAAAGCCGGACAGAGTGTTTGCGTGAGCGGTTTTGTGAACCCCGCAATTTGATAACAGATATGGAGGAACAGAATATGGCAGATCATTCGAATCAGGGGAAAGGTTACGAAAAATATGCCGGTATTCTTGCGCATCCGACTTCGTTTCCAAGTCCTTACGGAGTAGGTGATTTGGGGCCGGGAGCCTATGCGTTTATAGATTTTTTGGAGCGGGCCGGAATGAATTTATGGCAGGTGCTTCCGCTTGGACATACAGGATTTGGGGATTCGCCGTACCAGTCGTTTTCTGCTTTTGCCGGTCAACCTTTGATCATCAGTCTCGATGATTTTAAAGAAGCAGGACTCTTATGGGATGATGATTTTAGGGATATGCCGAATTGGGATCCGAATCGGGTTGAATACGGAAAAATGATAGAATTTAAGAATGAAATGCAGACAAGAGCCTATCATCGTTTTCGGGATCCTTCGATCAAAGATGCGTATTCAACGAATCCGGAATTTATGGACGGATTTGAAGCATTTTGTCGTGACGAGGCAGAGTGGTTGGACGATTATGCTTTGTTTATGGCAGGTAAGTTTCATTTTAACGGAGCACCGTGGTATACGTGGGAAGATTCGATTAAGAATCCAACGGCTAAGTCGAGAGCGGAATGGAAGGAAAAACTGGCAGATCTGGTGGGTTATTTCCAGTTTCTGCAGTATATATTCCACAGAGAGTGGACGGCACTTCGAGAGTATGCCAACAACAAAAATATCAAGATTGTGGGCGATGTTCCACTTTTTGTGTCATGGGACAGTGCAGATGTGTGGTGCCATAGAAAGTTGTTTGATCTGGATTCTAAGGGCTATCCGAAGACGGTGGCAGGTGTACCACCGGATTATTTCTCGGAGACCGGACAGCTTTGGGGTAATCCGCTTTATAAGTGGAATGTGCATAAAAAGACGGGGTATGACTGGTGGATCAAACGGATTCGTCATCAGCTCACAATGACAGATTTTCTCCGGATCGATCATTTCCGGGGATTTGACCGGTTTTGGGCAGTTCCATACGGAGAGGAGACCGCGGTCAATGGAAAATGGGTGAAGGCACCGGGTGTCAATTTCTTTACACAATTGGAGGCGAATCTTGGTTATCACATGCCGATCATTGCAGAGGATCTGGGTGAGATTGACCAGTCAGTCATTGACCTGCGTGACAAATTCGATCTGCCGGGTATGAAGATCTTACAGTTTGCATTTGAAAATCCGGATGAGAACGATTTTCTTCCACATAATTTTACCCGTAATTGTGTTTGTTATACAGGAACCCATGATAATGATACGACACTTGGCTGGTACAAGAAATGTTATGAGCAGTCGAGGGACAAGCTTAGAAGATATTACAACACGGATGGAAATGATGTTTGCTGGACGATGATTCGGGCATGTTTTTCATCGGTGGCCAATATGGCGATCGTTCCGATGCAGGATGTACTCTGTCTGGATTCCTGGGCGAGATTCAACACACCGGGTAGTGCAGAAGGTAACTGGACATGGCGGTTCCGCTATGAGGATATGACACGTCAGTTGGAAGAGCGGCTTTATGAGACCGCCAAACTTTACGGGCGTTAATAAATGACAGACATTGACTGCCAAAAGATAAGGGGAGCAATCACATGAGTATAAGAAGTGTGTTGGTTTTAACATTTTTATTCCTGTTCCTGGTGTTGATGATACCGGTTCATCTGATTCTTTTGCTGATTGGCAAGTTCAATCCGGAACTGCGGTATCGCATCGGAAATGCAATTGTATATTGGGCCTTTAAGTGGGAGTTGTTTGTGACACAGGCGGATATCGAAGTAAAGGGAACGGAACACATTCCGGAGGAACCGGTATTGTTTGTGACCAATCACAGAAGTTATTATGATATTTTAGTCATTCATACGACATCGACGAAGAGGCCGGGGTTTGTTGCAAAGAAGGAAATCAAAAAGGTACCGTTTCTGAGCTGGTGGATGAACAATATATGTTGCCTGTATTTAGACCGTGAGGATATACGATCCGGGATGCAGATGATAAAGGATGGAACA
>CAJOMI010000214.1 GCA_905235545.1 uncultured Lachnospiraceae bacterium
GCGGTACATAATGCACCAAAATACGGTGCATAAGTACCGGCGGCTCCAAAGCACCTGTTTATGGAATCTGTACAATATGTACAATCCAATATACAATATGAATAAGTTTCGCAATCATCTATTAGATACTATGCAGAAAGGAATAATAGATGAAAACAATTCAAATACTGCTGACGGTTTCCATGGGAAAAAGGCTGATCGCCCGGGGACTGATGGCTGATCCGGAGGTACAAAAGGCAATGACTTCCGGAAGAATACTGATTCTCACCGGTACAACGGATGCGTATGTTGCCGAGGAGGCACTGCGCATGACAGGGAGTGATATTGATTTTGACCGGCGTTCTTTCCGCAGAGGAATTACGACTGCTCCCGGTGCAAAGACTACAGTCGATGCGAAGGAAGCAGATCTTCTGATTGACCACGGTAAGGCGTATCTTGACCGTACCGTATACGATATTGCACCGGAATTGGAAGCGGGCGATATTATTTTCAAGGGTGCGAATGCCCTTTATCTTCCGGAGAGGGAAGCAGGCGTACTGATCGCCAATCCCCAGGGCGGTACGTTCATGCCGATCCTGTCTGCAGTGGTGGGAAGACGTGTCAGGCTGGTCGTTCCGGTGGGGCTGGAAAAACGTGTTGAAAAGCCAATCTCTGAGCTGGCAGAGATTGCAAATGCATCCTGTGAGGAGGGGCTTAGATTATGTCCTATGCCGGGACGCGTATTTACGGAGCTCGATGCCATCCGCATATTGACCGGTGCACAGGCTACACTTTTAGCTGCGGGCGGAACCCTCGGCGCGGAAGGCGCAGTTTATCTGGCTGTAACCGGGGAAGAAGAGCAGATTGAGCAGGTTCGCTCTCTGATGAAAGAGCTTAGCTCCGAACCGCCTACGGTACTTTAAACTTTCTAAAAAATATAGTGAGGATTATGATTATGGTAAACTTTAATTGTGACAACGAAATGATCAACCGGGCGGCAAGGATTGCGCTGGGGGATATCCGGTCGAATTATATTCCTTTTCAGGATGGACTTTTGAAGGAAAAGAAAATATGTGTGATGGCGGGTATTGATTATGATACCCCATGGACACGGGATACTGCCATCAATACCGTAAACGCAGTGGCAATTTTAAATGCAGAGGTGGCAAAAAATACGATGCTATCTGTTCTGGAGGAAGTGGATGGCCTGATCCGTGTGGGTGGTCAGTACTGGGACAAGGTGCTGTGGATCATTGCGGCAGACAGGTACTGTGATATTACGTGTGATGCAGATTTTCGCATCTTTGCGCTGGAAGTCGCCGATCACACACTCTCCCAGATGGAAAAGGAAGAGTTTGACGCAGAAGATGGACTGTTCCGCGGACCTGCAGTATATGGGGATGGCATAGCTGCTTATCCGGATCGATATACCAACACGGAAAAAAGCTTTTCGGGTATTCTGGAATGGCCGGCAGAGAATCCGGATACCCGTGCCAAGACCGGATATGGGATTCCGATGAAAGCGTTATCCACAAATCTGGCTTATTATGAAGCGTATCTGGCAAGTGCAGCCATGGCGGAAAAAGCAAAATCAGAGCAGGAGAAAGCTCAGATCTGGAAAGAAAAAGCGTCGGCATTAAAGGATAGGATTAACGAGCATTTTTGGAATGAAGAGACCGGTCGTTACGATTATCTGTTTGATCAGGTGGGACGCTGTGATTATGCGGAAGCGATAGGATTGAGTTTTGCTATCCTCTTTGGCGTGGCAGATGATAAGAAGACAAGACAGATCATAGAGAATACCTATATCAGTCCGGAGGGAATCCCGGTGGTCTGGCCGGCATTTTCTCGTTATCAAAAGGAAGAAACGCTTCCGGATGGCAGCAGACGTAAGCACTATGGAAGGCATAGTGGTACAATCTGGCCTCATGCACAGGGCTTTTGGGCACTGGCAATGAGAAAGGCCGGCAATGGAAAAGGATTTGATACTGAATTTATGACGATGGCAGAGCGTGCCGTTCGAGATATGCAATTTGCGGAGATCTATCATCCGGATACCGGAGAGATCTATGGCGGTCTGCAGGAGCTTTGGAATGAAATCCGATTGTGGGATTCCTGTTCAAAACAGACCTGGAGTGCAACTGCATTTTGGGCAATGATCTTTTACGGTATTGCCGGTATTCATTATTCGGAGGGTGAAATAACGGTAGACCCATATCTTCCGGAAGGAATCAACGAGGCCACTATCACCGGTCTGCCGGTAGGAGACTGCACCGTTTCGATTCAAATCACCCGGGATGAGAGCGGAGCATGCAAGGCACAAGTCATCGGGTAACGCATGACAGCATATTATATAGTTCCATCGCAGACACGTTTTCACTCTGTCTCCGGCGTAGTGGTACTAAATTCGTGTTACACACTCATTAAGTACCAACGCCTGCGCTATATAATATGCACAATATAAAGGATTTAAACCGGAGTTTTGTAATCGCCTAAAAATGCACGTAACAGAGAAAGGAGATGTCGATAAATATGCAACGTGTTCATCAGAATTTTAATCATGACTGGCTGTTTATGAAAGATGATCATCCTTCATTCAGCCTCCCGGATTGTGATGAAACGGTCTGGCGAAAACTGGATCTGCCTCACGACTGGAGTAACGAGAGTGCCCCGAAGGAGAGCAATCCTACCGGAAGCGGAGGAGGATTTGTGGAGGCAGGATGCGGCTGGTACAGGAAACATTTCAATTATAATTCCGTTTTTGATTCGGAAATTGTCTCATTGATATTTGACGGTATATATATGGATAGCCGTATCTGGCTGAATGGGGAGGAAATCGGGAGCGAGATGCACGGCTACAGTTCTTTTGCGGTCGACCTGACAAAGGCTCTCAGACAGGGCGATAATATTCTGGCTGTTCGTGTGGATAACAGCAGACAGCCCAACTCGCGCTGGTATTCCGGCTCGGGTATCTATCGAAATGTCCGGCTCGAAGTCACGGAACCCGTGCATGTTGAGAAATGGGGAGTGTTCTTTAACGTCGATGCATTGACGGATCAGAACGCCGCGAAGCTTTCAATCCGAACGGAAGTGAAGAATGATTCCGGATATGATGTGGAAGGAGAGGTGCTTTACCGCCTTATCGATGCGGAAGGTCGCGAAGTGCTTACGGCGAAGACTTCTTTATCGCTTGCCAAAGAAGAGCAGGGAACTGCGATCGTATCTCCCGTACTGGCTGATCCTCACCTCTGGACGGACCGGAATCCGTATCTTTATACACTAAAAACCACTGTTATTTCCGACGGACGCCCGGTGGACGAAGTATCCATGAGAGTCGGCATAAGGACCGCTACCTTTGACGTGGACAGAGGTTTTCTTTTAAACGGAGAGACGGTAAAAATAAAGGGTATGTGTCTGCATCATGATTGTGGTCTGACAGGAGCGGTAGGATATCGTAACACCTGGGAGCGCAGGTTGATGAAGCTTAAAGATATGGGTTGTAACGGCATTCGCTGTGCACATAATCCACCATCTCCGGAATTCCTGGATCTCTGCGATGAACTCGGATTCCTTGTCATGGACGAAGCGTTCGACGAATGGCGCTTTGTCAAGGGAAAAGGAAACGGCGGTGAACCATATGGATCCGGTCAGTATTTTGACAGCTTATCGGAGGATATCCTGATGACCATGTTGCATCGGGATCGGAATCATCCATCCGTTATCCTGTGGAGTATCGGGAATGAGATTCCGGAGCAATCTTCTCCGGATGGGGTGGAAATAGCGCTCAGGTTGCGCGATATCTGTCATCGTGAGGATCCGGGACGCATGGTCACCTCAGCATGCGATGGTATTGCATCTACGACCGGTGCTACACTGCATGAGTTTGAGAATGCTTTGGATGTTGTCGGTTACAACTATGTCGATCGTTGGAGGGAACGCGCGGAAACATTGTATGATGAGGATCGAAGACAGTTTCCGGATCGTCGCTTCATCGGTTCCGAGAACTGTAGTGCAGGCGGTGATCGTGGCGCTTATATTCCACGGGATATGAGTCGGCCGTTCAGATATGATTATCATATCTGGACGTTAAAGCATGAATGGCTGTGGCGCTACACGGCAAGTCGTGATTTTGTTGCGGGGGATTATCTGTGGACGGGGATTGACTATCTTGGTGAGAGCGTATGGCCGAGACGGGGTTCAGGAAGTGGTCCTATTGACTCGGCGGGATTCCCTAAGGATACCTATTATTACTTTCGTTCAATCTGGAACAAGGATGATCTGACGTTGCATATTCTGCCACACTGGAACTGGCAGGGAGAAGAGGGAACCTATAAACAGGTTATCGTCTATACCAATTGTGACAGGGTTGATCTATATATCAATGACCGTCTGGTCGGTACCAAGGCATGCGGTGGACCGTATTATGGAGCAAGAGAGGTCTGGAATGATCCGGGATTGATCAATCCGACAACCCATGATCTGCATCTGACCTTCGATGTTGTCTACGAACCGGGTACTCTCCGCGCTGTCGGGTACAAGGACGATACGGTTGTCATGGAGCGTGTTGTGGAGACGACGGGCGAACCTGCTACGCTGGTAGCAAAGACGGATCGCAGCCTTATCAGGACGGACGATGTCGTTCATATTGAACTTTCTACCCTTGATAAAGAAGGACGGGACGTTCCTACGGCCTCTCCACTGATCAATTGCGAGATCCTGTCAGGTATGGCTCATCTTGTGGGCATGGACGGTGGTGATATGTATGATCTTACTTTATATTCCGAGCCGGAGCGGCGCATGTACTGCGGACGTCTGATGGCAATGATCATGGCCGATGCACCCGGAGAAGTACAGGTTCGTTTCAGTGCGGAAGGCATGGCACCTGTTACGGTTTCCTTTGAGGTGGAATCGTGAGGGAATATCTTTTACCGGATTAAGGAGAAAAATGATGAAAACAATGGTTGAAAAGTTTTATTATATCAAGACCCGTATTGGCGGCAACAGAGAGAAGATACATTTTGAAGATACCTTCGGAATGCCGAAAGAGGAGCAGATGCATATTACGCCTCCGGGGAAGGATAATGTAAGGATGATCAGTGAACTTGATTTTGCGATCAGGCTCACTAAGGAATTACAGGGAAAGTATGATACTCAGGTGGAGCAGGCACTTGAT
>CAJOMI010000215.1 GCA_905235545.1 uncultured Lachnospiraceae bacterium
AACAGTTCTGGGGATACAGCGATCTGACAACGGTGATCAATGCAATCTATGCAAAGACAGGTAAAACTTCCGTGTTGTATCAGATTCGGAATCTGATTGGTGAGCATGGAAAACAGCAGTTTTCGAATCTGAAGCATACATTGTTTGACGGCAATGACGCTCTCTACGATTTTCAATATGAATGGGTACAAAAGGATGCCATGGAGGGAGTGGTAGTCGGCGGTAATATCCGCTGCCTTTTAAAACTTGCGGGTACTCCTTACTGGCCGGACATGAACGGATGCATTCTGCTGTTGGAGAGCCTTCATGGCGGAGTGCCACAGATGGTGACTTATCTCAATCAGTTAAAGCAGATCGGTGTGTTTGACGCGGTGAACGGCATATTGCTCGGAACCTTTACGGAGATGGAGGGAAAGGGAGATTCCCCGTCAATAGAGGAACTGGTCAGAGAATATGCGGGAAGGAATATTCCGATTGCCAAGACAAAACAGATCGGACATGGAAGCGATTCCAAGGGAATTGTGATTGGACGGAGATTATCATTGTACCCTCGGCATAAGTAAAGGAGATTGTATGTGAATTTAAGCCGGACGTTGCCGAACATACAATATGTTCGGAAACTGTGTGTTGATAATTGCGAAACTCCGATTTACATCTTTTTTATTGTGCATATTATATAGTTCCATCGCAGACACATTTGCATTCCGTCTTCGGCGTAGTGGTACTAAATTCGTGTTACACACTCATTAAGTACCAACGCCTGCGCCAAGGTCTGCTTATGGAATCTATACAATATACACAATAGATTTAAGTATAATAAATAAGGAGTTTCGCAATTATCAAAAAAGAGAATGAGAGGAAAGGAGAGTTTGATATGGATTTGAAGATCAGGAAATTTGTATATAAAGTGCGGGGCCGGATCAGAGAACAGGTGATTCTGGATCGCTTGTTGTTATCGGTTGGAATCGGACTGTCCATCGCAGTGGTCATCTCTGCGATTTCCCTGGTTGTGCCGTTTTTTTATGCGGTGCCAATTGCAGGGACTGTGGCAGGGCTCTCCTTTTTATGTGGAATCATTTGGGGAATCCGGGAAACTCCCTCACTGATGGATGCTGCATTGCTGGCGGATGCCAGGGGACATAAGGAACGGATCTCCACGGCATTTTATCTGCAGGGGAAAGAGGATGTATTCAGCACGCTCCAGAAAAAAGATGCGGTGCGGATCATCGATACCTTTGCAATCCGGAAGGAATTTCCCCTCCGGGTGAAGGTGAAGCGGGTATTGCCGGTCTTACTTTTTGCCAGCCTCTTTGTGCTTTGCAGTATGATCGACACACCGGCAAGAAATGAGGCAAGGACAAGGAATGCCGTTCAAAAAGATGTGAAAAAAGAAGTTGCCCGGATTGAAAAACTGGAAAAAGATCTGGGGAAAAATCCGGAACTGCCGGAAACGGAAATTGCACAGATCAAAGATCAACTGGAGAGTGCACGCAAAGAATTAAAGGAGGTACAGGATAGAGAGGATCTGAAAAAGGCAGAGGAACGTATCCGCAAAAAAATGGAAATGGAAAGCGACCGGACAAAGAATCAGGCACTGGCCAAGACCTTAAAGGATGCAGCTAAGGAGTCGGAAGAGGCAGAGTGGGAAAAACAAACGGAATTGGCAAAGCAGGCAAAAGAGGCACTGGAAAAAGCGGAAGAGGGGAAAGAAAAAGATAAAAAAGCAGCATATGACAAAATGATGGAGTTTGCCGAAGCAAGCGGAAATGAGGATGTCAGGAAGGCTGCGGAACAATATAAAGAATCCGGGTTCACACAAAACAATTATCTGGAAGCCGATCATGCATTGCAGGAAGCGATTCGTAAAATGGAGAATGCACAGTACTATGCAGAAAGCAATGCATCACAGGCAACAAATCCGTCAACAGATAACGGAAATACAGGCAATGCGAATCAAAACACAACCGGTTCAAAAAATGACGGGAAAAACAATAATGCCTCCGGTAATGCGAACAACAAGGAGTCCGGGAACAGTAATAACGGATCATCCAATACGCAAAATAACAACGGACAGGACAATGGAAACGGACAGGGCAACGGAAACGGACAGGGCAACGGAAATGGTCAAGGCAATGGACAAGGTTCCGGAAACGGTCAGGGCTCCGGCAATGGAGGCGGTGCAGGTTGGAATCGCGGAAGCAAGGATGGGAAAGAGCGCGAGGCGAAGAAAACAGAAAATGTCACCATTCCGGATGGCGAATTGGGCTCGGATGAGAATCTGACGGGAAACGCCAATGGAAATGACAGCAGCCAAAAGGCAAGGTCAAATGAGTCCAAAGCGTGGGCAGGCAATAAAGTAAGCTATGGTGAAGTATCCGGAGAGTATAAGGAGAAAGCTTATAAGAAGGTGGACGGAGCAAGTTATCCGGCTAAATTGAAGGATAAGATAAAATCATATTTTGACGGATTAAATTAGTAGAGTCGGATGTTGCAAGCAATGGTTTGAGGTTTCCAATGGGAAAAGATTACCAGGTGATTGCGAAACTCCGGTTTACATCTTTTTCATTGTGCATATTATATAGTTCCATCGCAGACACGTGCGCACTCTGTCTCCGGCGTAGTGGTACTAAATTCGTGTTACACACTCATTAAGTGCTTATGGAATCTATACAATATGCACAATAGATTCAAGTTTTATAAGGAGTTTCGCAATAACCGGAACAACATTACAATGGAAGGGAGCAGGAAAGAATGGATGAAAGAACATTGCAGGAAATGATAGAGAAGGTGAAGGCGTGTGAGCAGGAGATCGGAAAGGGTATTATCGGACAGCGGGATATTATCAGGCAGGTACTGCTCGCAATATTGGCGGATGGCAATGTGTTGTTAGAAGGTGTGCCGGGACTTGGTAAGACCGAACTTGTCAAAGCGATATCCAAAGTGTTATCCACCAGTTTCTCGAGAATTCAGTTTACCCCGGATCTGATGCCGGCAGATGTGACGGGTACCAACCTGATCATCAAGGAGGATGGCAATAATGTGTTCCGGTTTCAACCGGGACCGATCTTTGCCAACATCGTGCTTGCGGATGAGATCAACCGTGCGACGCCGAAGACACAGTCCGCATTGCTGGAGGCGATGCAGGAAAAGACGGTAACAGTCGGAAAAAATACATACGGGATGCCGAAACCGTTCATGGTGCTGGCGACCCAGAACCCCATCGAGAATGAGGGTACTTATCCGCTTCCGGAAGCCCAGTTAGACCGTTTTATATTTAAATTGCTGGTGGAGTTTCCGTCCAAAGAAGAACTGAAGGAAATCATGGATATCACCGTGACCAATAAGAAAGTGGATCTGAATGCGGTGATCACAGGGGAGGAGATCATGGAAATCCGCAACGTGATCAAGGATATGCCGATATCGGATGCAGTGATGGATCGTGCGCTTTCCCTTGTGGTTGCAACCCATCCGGAAAATGATGCGGCGCCGGAGATCACGAAGCAATATGTGCAGACCGGAGCCAGTCCGCGTGCGGCACAGGCTATCGTGAAAACAGCAAAAGCCCGTGCATTTTTAGAGGGAAGATATAATGTCGCATTTGAGGATATTCAATTTGTGGCATATCCGGCACTGAGACACCGTCTTGCCCTCAATTTTGAGGCAATTTCAGACGGTGTGACGGCAGATCATGTGATCACGGAAATCTTGTCCGGTCTTAAATGAAAGTAAGACCCGGTATGCCGGCAGATTACGGAAATCTTGTCCGGCTTGACATGAAAGGGACATCCGGTGTGACGGGAACTTACCGGACGATGGAGGATATATGGAGTCATCTGTATTTGACAAAGAATTTTTTGATAAATTAAATACATTGAAAATGAGTCTGAATATGCGGCTTTCTCAGGGAATGAGCGGAATTCGCAAATCAAGTGCCAAGGGTTCTTCGGTGGAATTCTCAGACTTTCGGGAATATATGTTAGGAGACGATATCAGAAGAATCGACTGGAATGCGTATGGAAGAACCGACAAACTCTATATCAAGCAGTTTATGGAAGAAAAAGAGGGAATCTTTCAGATATTTGTGGATACCAGCAAATCCATGACGTTCGGAGAACCGCCCAAGTCGGTTATGGCATTACAGATTGCGGGTGCGCTTTCTTATATTATCCTGAATAATCTGGATCGTGTCTATATCAATGAGCTCAAAGAGAATTCGGTGGTTCAGGGAAAGGGTGTGACGGGTGCGGCTGCATTTCCGCACATTCTGGCGAACCTGGAACGGATGCAGTTTGACGGTGGAACGGCACTCAACCGGACGATCCTTTCAAGACCTGTGCGAAACGGCGGGGTATCCATCATCATCAGTGATTTTCTGGATGCCGGAGGAGTCGAAGAAGCGGTCAAATATCTGGCGTATAAGAAACAGACGGTGGTACTGATTCAGATTCTTTCAAAGGAAGAATGCGAGATCAACTATGAGGGAACAGTGAATATCACGGATGTAGAGACCGCAGAGCGGGTGAAGATCACCATGTCGAATGCAGCGATCAAGAGTTACGGAGAACAGTTGGAACGGTTGAAAGAATCCCTGCAGACACTTGCGGGAAAATATGGCGCTTCCTATGTATTCATGCGGTCCGATGAATCCCTGACTTATGCGATGTTACACGGATTCTCAGGATTGCTGCAGGGAAAATAAAATCCGCTTGCAAGAAAGGATAGAGAAAGATTATGACGATACAAAACAGGTGGCCTTTGTTTTTTCTGATATTGATTCCGGTCATCCTATTGCTTTATCTGTTAAAACAGAAGGTAAAAGAGGAGCCGTTTTCTACCACCATGTTATGGCGGGAGATTTATAAAAATCTGGAAGCAAAGACACCATTTGAAAAATTAAAACAGAATATTCTGATGTATCTTCAGATTCTTTTGATGATACTGTTGATCCTTTCGCTCATGGCACCGATGTTAAAAAAAGGTGGCAAAGCGGAGGAGAATATTGTACTGGTCATAGATAACAGTGCCAGTATGCAATATCTCTACGAGGGTGAGGAATCCCGGTTGGAATATAGCATAAAGGCGGCGAAACAGGAGGTTGACGGGTTAAACGATGATTCGCTGGTCACATTGATCACCTGTGGCGCAGAGCCGGTCGTTGTCTATCAGGGAAAGGATAAGAGAACCTTAAAGAGCAGACTGGAACAGATTGCTCCTACTATGGATGCAGGTACGCTGGCAATTGCGGCAAATGCCGTCCATTCTGCAATCGCGGGAATGGAGAATGTCCGGATTCTCTGCTATACCGATACGGATTTTGACGCAGAAGAGTTGAAAAAAGGCAATGAAGATGCTAAACTTTCTGTTTTCAATGTCTATTCGGAGGGAGAAAACTGTTCTCTGGATTATGTAAACTACTCGGT
>CAJOMI010000216.1 GCA_905235545.1 uncultured Lachnospiraceae bacterium
AGGATAAATAATCCTTTCTTTTCCCGTATTGCCAATTCTATAAACGGTTCCATACTATCTGTCCCTAAAAAAGGCGATACTGTCATAAAGTCTGCATTGATTGGTCCATCTGTTGCAAGATGCGCATATGCATAAGCCTTTGCTGTATTTCCGATATCATTTCTTTTGCAGTCATCAATGACGACCATGCCCTTCTTATGTGCATATTGGACTATGCGGGCAAAGACATCCATTCCATCTCCACCATAGATTTCATAAAAAGCCATCTGCGGTTTTATGATTCCCACAATATCCTCTATGCAATCAATCACATCACAAGCCCATTTCCAAATTACTTCGGTTGGTGAACCGGCAATCTCTTTATAACACTTCGGAATCTTGTCCATATCCGGGTCAAGTCCCACACAACTCGGATTCTTCTTGGCTATCGTTTGCTCAATCACCTGATCCACTACCATAGCATCCTCCATATTCTTTTCTATATTGTTTCATCGCTTCTAAATATTCTGTTCCTGCAATCACACCATTTTCCAATGCCTGAATAATATCGTCAAGTGTAACAATGGAATAGATCTTCACATTATAATCCCTCTCAATTTCTTCTTTCGCAGTCATATCCGTACTCTCGCCTCTCTCCATTCGATCAACGGTCACGACCACACTTTTCACTTCTGTTCCTGACAATTCGGAAATCGTCTGCAATGCTTTTTTTACAGACTTTCCTGATGTAATGATATCCATAATCAGTGTGTTTGCGTCGTCCTTTTCCGGTTTCTTTCCAATCGAATGCAACGCAGAATAGTTCATATCGATTCCGTATTTTTTGTATAAAACCATACTTGTTGAAATAATAACCGGAATTTCTTCCTTTGCATCTGCAATCAACGTATCCGTTTCCACATTGTTTTCCCGTATACACTCTGCAAAGTATTGCCCGAGTTTTGTAATCTGCGCCCCTGTCTGATAATTCGAAGTATGTACAATATACGGAGAAATTCTTCCACTTTTCAGTTCAAAGCTTCCAAATTGCAATACCCCGTTGTCTACCATAAATCGGATAAATCGCTCTTTGTAATTTAAAGCATCTAATCGATAGTTGACAATTCATCCATGGTGATGCCAAAGTATCGTGCAATAATAGGTAATAATTCTACATCCGGAACTGAAATGCCATTCTCCCATTTACTGACCGATTGTGGAGACACACTTAGAATCTCAGCCAGTTTCTCCTGTGTAATATCTTTATTCTTTCGCAACATTCGTATTCTCTTTCCGATTTCTGCCATACATAAATCCTCCTTATAAATCAAGGCACGCGTCACCTTAAGTGTGCAACATAATGTATCACACTTTATAAGATAAAGATATAACATCTATCAGTTTTTATCCATATATTGTTTTTCGAAATATTCTCAACCAACAGTTGAATTCAGAACAATCCTCTTCAAAGTAATTCTCCAACGCCGTATGGAGATTTTTACGCAGATCCGGAAACTGCTCCCTGTTTTTCTCAATAAATTCTTTGATTTCCTGTCGTTTTGTATAACCGTCTGCCGGATCGCTTCTTCCGGATGATTCCACCACAGGTTTACATAAATCGCAACCAAGTCGAACGGAACAGGATAAAAGTCCTGCATGAGTCAGTGAGAACCGTCCCCACTGACTCACTGACTTACCCCTATTTTTCTCTGATATCCACCAGCGCATATTTGGATCCGGCTACATTTGACTGCATATCCACGCAATGCGTCCAGAACAGATTTCCCAACATATCTTCATCCACGAAGAATCCCAGTTTATAAGTTACTGTTTCTCCTGCCTTAATCGGCATAGTATAATATCCCTTATCCTCACCGGACTTTGTAGTGCCGTCCAGATAGACCGGTTCAGAAAAGAAAGGTTCATTCTCATTGCGCGTCATCGTACCATCTGCCGCCTCATCATAGAACCCTATAAATTCATTGGTTCCATACTCTGACACATCTTCCGTTCCGTTGTTGGTTACGGTTACTGTCATTAACACGAATTTGAGATTTACTTCTTCACTCTTTATGAGTTTATCTAACGTATTGATGCCATCTCCGTACTCCCAAGTTTCTCTTGTCCAAGGTTTTATCTTTCCATCCTGCTCAATCTGTTCCATACGATTACTAAACTTAGTGAGATCAAAGTCTGCAACATTGTCAAAATATTCTACATTATCTACGACAAACTCACAATCCGGAGCAAATACATTTCCCGGCAATTTATCTTTCAAGTGATAAACTTTTTCCGGTGCGGATGCCAAATCCTCTCCCAAAACATATTCTTCAGAGGATTCCGTACGTCCTCCCTCAGAATAACGAAGGGCCGTTGTATATTCTCTTTCCGGATCCGGAACCATTTTTACTCCCTCCATTATTTTTATAATCTCATCCTCTGAGTAACTCTTTCCAACATAAAACTCCAGCAGGCAATGCTCCTCTTCAAACAAAATACCGGCCTCATCCATCTCATACGGCTCATCTTTATGAACAATATAAGCACTATGCCCGTTTACCTCCAACTGCTTGTAAGATAGCGCATAGAGAACCGAAGTAGTCACTTCATCCTCTGTATCTAATATGGTAAGGCAAGGACTCAATGAATGTGTTCCAGCTTCCTTTCCCTCTGTGTACTTCGGATCATAGAATTTATCCCTATCACCCGGAAATGGCTCTAATCCTTCCGGAAGATAAGTAAATTCCGGTTTATAATACGCAAGCACATCCACCGAACCGGCTTTCCCAAATGTAAAGTTTGCGGTCTCCTTGGCATTCTGTACCAAATTCTCTGCATCTGCTGTAATCGTTTCCGTACTGTTTCCCGGGATTTTCTTCTGATCAGAAATCTCCTCATTTTTCTGAATCACAACATCTACCTTGTAATTTTCTTTATCTAAATGCATCTGATACAGTCTCTGTGCGGCATATACACTGGATGGTGCGATCACACCTACACTCAACACAACTGCTGCTGCCTGTACGAAACGTGCCTTCCCGCTTTTCATCGTTTTTGCATTATCACGCTTCTTTCCTCTGCCGCCATCATATACCTTCAACTTATTCGTCTCCTTTTCTTCCAGTTCTATTTTTTCCATTACCCGGTATTTCATATCCTCTGAAAATTTAATTTTCTGCAATTCTCTGTCCATATCTTTTTTCAGTTCACTCATAACACAATACCTCCTCTAATTTCGGTTTCAGCATGGCTCTTGCTCTTGAGAGTCTTGTCTTAACGGTTGATGTTCTCTCCCCCAGAATATTTGCAACTTCCTGAACCGAAAGTTCCTGATAATAATACAAGAGTATTACCTCCCGATACTTCTGTGGCAGTTTTGCGATCTCACCTACGATCAGTTGAGAATCCAGATAATCATCGTACGACGCATCTCCTTCCAGGATATCCAACACCTTTGCATCCTCGCGGTTCTTCCACCATTTCGTCCGCATTTCGTTCTTACAAAGATTAATGGCAATCTGTGTGATCCATGTCTTTAACGATGATTTCCCGTCAAACTCATGATAATGCTGATATACCCGAATAAAGGTCTCCTGTGTGATATCTTCTGCTAACTGATAATCCTTCAAATAAACATAACACATTCTTAAAATCGCATTACCATATGCGTCCATGATCTGGTCAAGATCCTGTTTCCTATCCAGATCACGGCTCTTCGGAATTACGGATTCCCTTTGCATTTTTTCATTCATCTCTCTTCCTAACCTCCTTTCCATCCATTAGACACATGATAATGCAAAAAGGTTACAACCTTTTTTGATTGTAACCTAAAATATCTTGGAGTCAATGGGGACGGTTCTCAATGACTCACCCAAATGAGTCAGTGAGAACCGTCCCCGTTGACTCATATGATTGGAAATTCCATTCGTATCTCAAACATCTCATCCTCCACAAATGCCTCTATCTTCCCGTTCATTCGAAGGACAAACTCTTTTGCAATCGGCAGACCCAGACCGGTAGAGC
>CAJOMI010000217.1 GCA_905235545.1 uncultured Lachnospiraceae bacterium
ATACGAGACCGTATCCGCTTATGACGGGAGGGATGCGTCCCGCAGGTTATCCATTTCTTTCGGAAAGGCAGATTCGGAAACCGGAGACCGGACGGATCGCGAGATATCCGAAACGGATTCTTCCACGGGAAATTCATCGGATTACGATCTGGTTTTGATGGATCTGATGCTGCCCTACAAGGATGGGGGGAGTCTGATCCGGGAATACCGCAAACATTCGAATACGCCGGTCATCGTTATTTCCGCGAAATCCATGATGGAGACGAAATTAGAGGTACTTCGGCTGGGGGCAGACGATTACATCTTAAAGCCCTTTGATCTGGATGAGGTACTGGTTCGGATAGAAGTGGTACTAAGACGCAGCGGAAATGCCGGAGAGAGTACGTCCGGGGAACGCGAGAAGGTCATAACGATCGGTGATCTTACCCTTTATACAGACGAGAATCGTCTGGTTGCAGGGGATAACATGATTTCCCTCACTGCAAAGGAATTTCAGATTCTCAGGCTGCTGATGGAATATCCGGATAAGACGTTTACAAAGGTGAATCTTTATGAAACGGTATGGCAGGATGTGTATTATTACGAGGACAATACAATCAATGTACATGTCAGTAACCTTCGCAACAAATTAAAAAAAGCCACCGGAAAAGATTATATTGAGACGGTATGGGGCATTGGTTACAAGCTTCGGAGGGAGTAAATGGAATTAGCAATTATAATTATTTTGATCATTGTTCTTCTCGGATTTTTCATTTATTTGATTTCCCTGAAAAAACAGATAAAACAGATAAAGCAGGAAATTGTCGCCACAAGAAAGGCATCCTATAACCGTCAGATTTCGGTTTCGCTATTTGACCGGGATCTGACCGATATGACGATGGAGATTAATCGGAATCTGGAAGAAGTTGAAGTTAGAGCATGAGAGGGCAGAGCGGCAGATGAAGCAGTCTGTTTCGGATATCGCCCACGATCTGCGCACACCGCTTACCGTTATCAAGGGGAATCTGCAGATGCTGGAAAAAGAGGAATCTTTTTCAAAGGAGAGCATGGAGTACCTTCGGATCAGTCGGGAAAAGACAGATGTATTAAGAGATATGGTGGATGATTTCTTTGAGCTGTCGGTATTGGAGAGCGACCAGACGGAGGTGGAATTACAGCCGGTTTCCGTCAACGGTCACCTGATGGAGTTTTTGGTGGATCACGAAACCGTGATCCGTGATCACGGATTGACACCGGTGATCCATTTTCCGGAGAAGGATGCCATAATACTCGCAGATGAGAAAATGCTGGATCGTATGCTTGGCAATCTGTTAAATAATGTGCTCAAATATGCAAAGAACGAATTTGAAATCTCAGTGGAAATGAAAGAACAGAAAATATATATTACTTTCTCCAACCGGATACCGGACGGGACGGACTTAGAAGTGGAGCATCTGTTTGACCGAAGCTATCAGGGGGATAAGGCAAGAAAGAGTTCCGGAGCGGGACTGGGTCTCTACATTGTGAAGCTTCTGGCGGAGAAACAGGGAGCCGAAGCGTTTGCACGGAGAAAAGAGGGAACACTTGAACTGGTTTTGCAGTATCAAAGGAATTCCGTCTCATAAAATGGATGAGGCTATATCGGATGATTGATCCGGTATAGCCTCGTTTTTATGATGATGACAACAGATGAAGATGTCAGTTGATTAGAATCAAAAAGGGTTTACCCTTGCTGTGGTCAGTTGATCGGAATCACAATATCCGGCTGATGATAGTATTCTGCAAATTCCCTTACTAATCTGACATTACCGTCTTTATCATATTGAATGCCTCGCGGAATCTTTTGTATTTTTAAATTATCTATGGTGTACGTTCCCCAAAATAAATTTTCATCATCATCTTCTTCTGTATATTGATTCATATCTTCTTCCGGTATATCGAATGTATTCCAGATGGTCTTTTCCGATTGACCGGTAATTAGGAATGGAATACAGCCATTTTCCCAAATATCGCTGATAAGATCATCTACCTCCCAACGATTTGCTTCAATTAAACATTTTTCATAGATGTCATCACTAATCGATTTTCCGTCGTTGAGAACATAAACATTTTGCAGAACACCCTCTTCATCTGTAAATTCCATTGTGTTTTTATGAAAGGTGACCATTCTCTTATTTCTTGGCAACAAGTCCAGTTGATCCACCACGAGGCTGATTTGATCGCCAAGAGTAAAATAGCCTCCGGCAATAGTGATCGAAGTGCTATTGCCCGTTTCATCAAATCTAGTGATCGTTCTCCGCTCGCCCCGTTCATTCCCATCCTTATCCACCAAATGAAAGTCGATCGTAATAATATCCATGGAATTGTTTTCATCTTCGCGATATTGTATGGTCGTGCAGGTTGGATAAAGTGAGACCTGTTCAATGTAGAATTTCTGCCCTTGTACTTCAAATGATTTATTTACTTCAAATACTTTTTCCGGTAACGGATCTTCTAAATCAACCTGGTAGGAGATATCCTCTTCACCGATTTCCGGATGGCTGATGTGTGCAGTGAGCTCTAAATGCTTCGGATAGTCAATTTCAAGCCATGAATCGATATCCGTAACAGCGTATTTATCTTCAAAATTCGGCACATTGTCAGCACATTCGATTTCTTCGCCGGTATCTAAATTTTTCACAGAAGTAATATATATAGACAACTGATCCTTTTGAACGCCGCTGTTTAAATGATCTGCTTCAAAGAAAAACACCCCACGCATTGTGTCAGCCACATAATAAGATAATGTAATATCACCAAACATTGTTTCTCTGGTTTGTCCTACCGGTACAAGTGCATCGTTATTAACCATATCCTGATAACCTTCATTGAAGGAAACTGCGTCCACTAATTGTTTAAAAAATGGAATTTGGGATAAGGTTTGGGCAAATGCAGTCGAGGTGTTCACACCAATGATGAGAACTGTCAAAGCAGCAACACAAAAGATTGACAGATTTCTTGCAGTATTGATGATACGATGCCGAAATACGCGTTTTTTCACGGTTTTTCTGACAGCGGTGATTTCCATTTCACTTGGCATCGTATTTGCTTCTTGCCATATCTCTTCAAATTCTAAGTCTCTGTTATACATAACTGATACCTCCTAGTATAATATGTCCTGGAATATAATCGAAACATAATGTTGTCATTTGTGAGTTTCTTATTCAATACTCTTTAAATCAAGCCGAAGCAGTTCCAGGGCTTTGCGTAATCTGGTAGCCACGGTTCCCTGTGGCATTTCTAACATCTCTGCTATTTCTGCAACTCCATATCCACCAAAATATTTTAGTATAACAAGTTTTCTGTATTTTTCCGGAAGCTGTTGCATAGCCAGTTTTAGAGGAATGGAATCATAATCCTCTGTGACTGCTGTTTCCGGCAATTCCTCAATAGTCTGAATACGGCTGTACTTTTTATAATGATTATTACAAACATTGAGTAGAATTCGGACTAACCATGTTTCCATGAACTCTTTTTGTTTCAGCTGTTTTTTCTTTAAATATCCTTTGTAGATTGCTTCATCGACCATATCAATTGCCATACTCTGACTATTAAAATACGAGTATGCAATGCGATACAATTTGTTACGCATTGGTTCGATCCTGTTGAAAAATTCGTCATCTTTCATCGTTAAGCTCCTTCATATAATTATGAGATTGAAAAGCGTTTCGTATTTGTGAACATTAAGCAGAGCAGACAAGTTCGCCGATTGGTTTGACAGCACAAAATGTATGGCAGACGTCTGTGTTGTACTTGGCGAATCGAACCAGGAAGACCTTCCGATGGCTTCTGTCTTTGCTTGTTCAACTATTAGACCATGCACATATAAGTTTTTATTTCAAGAAAAGATTTTTTTACAAATTATTCTGATTTGTGGTGATTTCATTATACCGTACCGAAATGTAGGATTCTATAGTCACACAAAAAAAGTGTTACAGTTCACTCGTTAGCCAGTAAACAGTCACAAAAAAGCTGATTCAAAATGAATAGTATTTTAGGTGTGCTTGAAAATAACTGTTTTTTTTGTTATTATCGGTTGTAGAAAAATTGATTGCAGGTAATCTTGCGGGTTCATCCGAATGGGGTGAATAGAAGAGTTTGGTCTGAAAAATTGATGAAGGAGATATTGTTTTTAAGACTGCGGAAGAAGGATTAGACTTTCGAATGGAATTGGATAAAAAGAAACTGGAATATATTCTATGAAACAAGGTTGGGTAATACGGATGCGTGATAAGAAAGAAAAGAAAAAAAGAAACAAGCATATTTCGTCTGCAATTGCAATTGCGTTATATTTGATTTGTTTTATGATTATCGGATACCTATATGCAATGTTTTTCTCAAGGAGAGCATTGTTATATTCCTTGCAGAATCGATTGTGGCTAGTCTTGGAGCCTATCTTATATATTTTGTTCATATCATTGTTCACGAGTCGGGGCACCTTGTATTCGGTCTCCTGACAGGTTACAGATTTTCATCATTCCGGATTCTGAAATTCATGTGGCAGAAGGATGATGATGGGAAAATAAGATATTATAATTATAATCTTGCCGGAACCGGCGGACAATGTATTATGGAACCGCCCGGGTATAAGGAAGATGGAAAAAATCCTTATGTTTTATATAATATTGGTGGAATCGTTTTTAACCTGATACTCGCGGCTATATGCGGAATATGTTATATACTGTTTCAGGATACTTCGGATATAGCAAAGTTTATTTTTCTTGTTTTTGTTGTCATAGGTGTGTTTATAGCGTTGATCAATGGTATTCCGCTTAAGGAGATTAGTAATGATGGCAGCAATATTTATGAGCTTTCTAAGTCGGGAGAAGCTGTAAGGGCATTTTATATTCAGATGATGGGAATATCATTTTTAAAAAAAGGTATAAGGATTAAAGATTTTCCGGAAGAATGGTTTGTTATGCCAAGTGATGAAGACCTTAAGAACTATATCTGTGCCGTTAGGGCAGTATATATCTGCGACAGGTTTTTTGATGAGGGAGAATACGGGAAAGCCGATGAAGTTATAGATAATCTACTGGAAAAAGACATTGCTCTTTTAGATGTTTATCGACAGATGTTGAAGGCAAATGCAATATATTGTGCAGCATTGAAAAAAGACCGGGTGAAAGCCGATCAATATTTAGACGATGAATATAAGAAGTTTATGAAAACGATGCAGACGAATCCTGCTGTCATAAGGAGTCAATATGCCTACGAATTGTTGATAAATGATGACGAAAAAGAAGCGGTAAAGAAACTGGAATTTTTTGACAAGATAGCGGATAAGTACCCATATCAGATAGAGATAGAGGCAGAGAGAGAAGCAATTGCACATGTAAAAGATGTTTATTAAAAATTCCTGTCACTTTGAAAAAAGGTGACAGGAATTTTTTTTAAGTATTTAAGGAATTCTTTAAGATTTGGAATTAAGATTAGAAAAAGTCAGGAATAATAT
>CAJOMI010000218.1 GCA_905235545.1 uncultured Lachnospiraceae bacterium
TTGATGTGCAGGTGAGTACTGTAAGAAGATATGCATGAGTATATCGAGAATAACCTGTAATATATAATTTATACGGAGGATTAATTTATGTTAGTATCAGCAACAGAGATGTTAAAGAAGGCAAAAGCCGGCAAGTATGCAGTTGGTCAGTTCAACATCAACAACTTAGAGTGGACAAAGTCAATTCTTTTGACAGCACAGGAATTGAACAGTCCGGTTATCCTTGGTGTGTCTGAGGGTGCAGGTAAGTACATGACAGGATTCAAGACCGTTGCAGCTATGGTAAAGGCAATGGATGAGGAACTCGGAATTACAGTTCCGGTTGCACTTCATTTGGATCATGGTAGCTATGATGGATGTTATAAGTGTATCAAAGCCGGATTTACTTCTATTATGTTCGATGGTTCTTCTCTTCCATTTGAAGAGAATGTTGCAAAGACAACAGAACTTGTAAATGTTGCACATCAGTTGGGACTTTCAATCGAAGCTGAAGTTGGTTCTATCGGTGGTGAAGAAGATGGTGTCATCGGTGCAGGTGAGTGTGCGGATCCGAACGAGTGTAAGCAGATTGCTGACCTCGGCGTTGATTTCCTTGCAGCAGGTATCGGTAATATCCATGGTGCATATCCGGAGAATTGGGCAGGACTTAGCTTTGATACATTAGCAGCAATTCAGGAAAAGACCGGAATACTTCCATTGGTTCTTCACGGTGGTACCGGAATTCCGGATGACCAGATCAAGAAAGCAATTTCTCTCGGTGTATCCAAGATCAACGTAAACACAGAGTGTCAGTGGGCATTCCAGGAAGCAACAAGAGAGTATATCGAAGCAGGTAAGGACAAAGAGGGCAAAGGATTTGATCCTCGTAAGTTATTGGCACCTGGTGCAAAGGCTATTCAGGACAAGGTAAAAGAGAAGATGGAATTATTCGGATCTGTAGGAAAAGCCTGACTTGATTCAAACAAATGTACACACAGGGTAAAGAAAAGTGTGTTATTTGTTATAATTTATCATGGAGAAAAGAGATGTGGTTATTGCCATATCTCTTTTTTTTCGTTTGCAAACCCAAAGGGTGGAGTTGCAAAGACCACCACAGCATTTAACATGGGAGCCTGCCAGGGAATTTCCACTGAACCTCAAAATCCGGGAAGTATCCCAAACCCTCTGTTAGTTGGTAACATAGATGTTGTAATAAGCCACCGAATCTTGTATAATTCAAGTGTAAATCTCTGAAAGAAAAGGTGAGCGTCATGGAAAAATATCTGCCATTGGATATAGATTTTGGAATTCCGGAAGACTTGCAGGGAGAAACTATTGACGGATGATCAGATTCATCTTCTTCGGGAATATTATCAATGGGGTGGAATTTATAAGATATTTGAGAAAGATGAAGGTTGTTAATGAAAGAGATTATTGATTTTTCAAAATGTCAAAGATATATAAGACCGTTTGGAGGGACGGATAGAAAATTCGGGGTAATATATAATGGTGAGGGATATATGCTGAAATTCTCTGAGAATCATGCAAAGAAAACAGATATATCAACAAGCCATGTTAATAATGTCATATCAGAGTATATCAGTTCGCATATAGCGGCTACAACAGGTCTTCCGGTTCATGAAACAGTGCTAGGGGTATATAAAAAAGGTAGTGGAAGTGATTCGGAAGAAACTGATAATAAAGAATTAGTTGTAGGCTGTAAAGATTTTAGGGAACCAAATGAGGAAAACATTGAATTTCGAGAATTGGTAAGAGCTGTGTATGAGTCTAAAGCAGTTAAACGTGTAATAAGCCTGGATCAGATTTATCATACATTAGAAGATACGGATATTTTTTCTGATGAATTAAAAGAACAATCAATTTGCAGATATTGGGATACATTTGTGATTGATGCGTTAGTTGGTAATTTCGACCGACATGTCGGTGATTGGGGATATTTATCAAACGGATACGAATTAAAACTGGCGCCTATTTATGATTTTGGATGTACATTACTTTCTCAGATTTCGGATGAAGGAATATCTTCAATAATAAATGATGAGTTTGAAATGAAAAAAAGATGTTTTGTTTTTCCATCGCCGGCACTATATATATCAAGTGATAAAGTTGGAAAAGTAGGATATTATGATATGCTGGCATCAGGGTTTGATTATAATTGCAGTGCTGCGGTTAAGCGAATAGTTCCGCTTATAGATATGACTAAAATCGATGAGTTGATTGATGAAACGCCATGCATTACAGAATTAAAAAATGAGTTTTTACACAAATATATTCATATGCGAAAAGAATTGATTCTTGATAGAGCATTTGAACATTGCATTGCTAATTCATATGATAAAGATGCTATATACAGATTAGAGAATGGGATTCAGATATCAGATGATTTAGATATGGAAATATAAAATTAATATCGCCAACAAAAAAGGAGGATAACTTATGTTATAGAAATGTAATTGATATCAGGGAAGATGTCTCACAAGAGGTACTGAGCAAGTTGGAAACTATAGCAGATGAAGCGTTTAATGATCGAGCAGGGAGGTATATTACAATGATGGAGTCAAAATATAATTTTATAAATGATGATATTAAAATTGATATTAAATCTTTGCCGGAAGTTTTGCAAGAGGCGATTGGACGTGCGGAGCAAGCTGAAATGATCCGGTCAGTTATGAAATTTATGGGGACAATATTGATATTGTAGCAAAAAACTGTTGCGCAGACGGTACAATCACACAAAAAATATGGGATGACTTACTCCGTAGATATGTGTTATGAGGTAATGCGAGAAATGATAAAAATTTACGATTTGAATGATTATCCACATAGTTTGAAAAATGCAGATTATGGAGGCATGGAAGGAAATAAAGATGGAATTCTCATAGACGGGGAAGAATGGATGGTAAAGTATCCAAAGAAATTATCAGATATGGCAGGAAATGGATTGGCATCCTACTCTACATCTCCATTATCCGAATATTTGGGAAGCCATATTTATGAAATATTGGGTTATGATGTACATGAAACCATTCTAGGAGAACGAAATGGGAAATTAGTGGTTGGATGTAAAGACTTTGCTCCGTTTGATTCGGGGAAAAAATTACTTGAGATTAGGACAATAAAAAATCACACAGGAAGGGAACTCTCCGATCTTTTGGAAACAAAACACTATGGATCGTCTCAGACAAATATTGTCCATTTAGATGAACTTTTGTTACATATCCGAAAAAACCCTGTATTATCGGTTGTGGATGGGATAGAAGAACGGTTCTTTGAACAGTCTATTATTGATATCTTTATCAACAATAATGACAGGAATAACGGAAACTGGGGAATTATAAGATCAAGCGATAGAAATGATATATTAGCACCTATTTTTGACAATGGTGGTTCATTTTTAACGAAAGCATCGGATGAAAGATTAGAAAAATTATTTGCTAATCCCAATTTTGAATCAAACGCATTGAATTCATTAACAGCGTATGGAAACGAAAAACACCAATATCCTGCGAAAGAATTCTTAAAAAAGATGGAGAATGAACCGATCATGCAACAGTCTCTTGTAAAAGTAGTACCGTTGATTGAAAAGTCATTATCAAAAATTCAAAAGATGTTCGCTGAAATACCAAACGAAACGGTATCTAGGGATGGTATTGTTTTAAATGTTTGCAGTGAAGTCCGAAAAACATTTTATTTAGAACAGGCAAAGATTCGCTTAAAGAAAATTTTGAAACCGGCTTACGAGGAAGCGTTGGTGAAACAAAATGTTAGGATGTAGTCTACAGATCAAGTTATAAAAAAGCCGCAAACCCTTGAAAATACAAGGCTTGCGGCAACTAAATAAATAATCGGGGCGACGGGATTCGAACCCACGACCTCTTAGTCCCGAACCAAGCGCTCTACCAAGCTGAGCCACGCCCCGATAATCATAAATATGATTTGTTACTTGTGCAACTACTACAGTATATACTATTGAATATAAAAAAGCAAGTATTTTTTTAAAAGAAAATAAATTCAAAAAACGAACGATTCTGTCGGACTATCATTGACAGAATAGAAGGGAAGAGGGAAAAATGAATACAACACCATCGGGCAATCGAATACATATCGGATTTTTTGGAAGAAGAAATGCAGGTAAATCCAGTCTGGTCAATGCAATCACCGGTCAGGAACTGGCAGTGGTCTCAGACATAAAGGGTACGACGACGGATCCGGTTTATAAATCAATGGAATTATTACCTCTGGGACCGGTGATGATCATAGACACACCGGGGTTTGATGATGAAGGAAGTTTAGGAGAACAGCGGATCCGTAAGACAAGGCAGATACTCAATAAAACAGACATTGCCGTTTTGGTCATGGATGGTACGGAGGAGATGACTCCTTTTGACGAGGAGATGCTTGCCCTGTTTCGGGAAAAAGAAATTCCGTATCTGATCGTATCGAATAAGATGGATTTAAATGAGGACACGTCCGGACAATCTGATAAGACGCTTTATGAAGAGACGGCAGATGATATAACCGGGCAGGAGGGCGTTTCGACAGAATGGGAAAACAAAGTGATACGGGTAAGTGCAAGAACCGGACAGGGTATTCACGAATTGAAAGAGTGCCTTGCAAATCGGATTCCGGCAGATGAGGATCGGTTTCAAATTGTAGGGGATTTGCTTCATCCGGGAGATACGGTTATCTTAGTGGTTCCGATTGATTCAGCTGCCCCGAAGGGAAGATTGATTTTACCACAGCAACAGGTTATACGGGATATTCTGGAGGCGGGTGCTGTGGCAGTAGTGGTGAAAGATACGGAATATAAGCAGACGTTGGAACAGATGGCGAGGGCTCCGTACATGGTGATAACGGATAGTCAGGTATTCGAACAAGTGGCAAAGGAGACACCGGATGATATCTATCTCACATCTTTTTCTATTTTGATGGCAAGAAAAAAAGGATTTCTTGAGATTGCGACTTCCGGCGTGAAGGCATTGGATACATTAAAGGATGGAGATCCGGTATTGATTGCCGAGGGATGCACGCATCATAGACAATGTGATGATATCGGGACGGTGAAACTTCCAAAATGGATCCGTGAGTATACAAGTCAAAATCCATCGTTTACATTTTGCTCCGGAACAGAGTTTCCGGATGATTTATCCGATTATAAACTGATCATTCATTGTGGGGCGTGTATGCTGAATGAAAAAGAAGTACATCATCGCATGCAGAGCGCGGTTGACCAAAAGATTCCTTTTACCAATTACGGGACAGCAATTGCATACATGAAAGGAATATTAGAACGCTGTGTAAAACCG
>CAJOMI010000219.1 GCA_905235545.1 uncultured Lachnospiraceae bacterium
ACCAAATCTCAATTATCATATTCATTTATACAGGTGAGATTTGTAATCCTATTAAAATCCCAGTACTTATTCTCCCAGTGAAAATAAACATCCTTTCTCTTCTTAAAAATTCTAAAGGGCTCATTTGTATTATCATAAACATGCAGAATATCGCATACCTCGACAAGTTGTGGGACCAGTGCAAGCGCTTTTGCATAACGGGACCGTATTTTATCCTCTGGAACACCATGGCCACCAAGTGCTTCTCTTACATTAACCCTCGCAACATTAATACCGACATCTGCTGTCAATACATATATACCTCTTACGAAATATCCACTCTCTTTAGCTCTTCTAAGAAGTATCAAGTTCCGTTCTGTTGACAGTACTGTTTCAAATGTGAAATCCTTTTTTTCTTTTAACATTTTTTCTCGAAGTTCTTCTGCTTTTATAGCTGCTTCGAGATCGCTGCAAAGGGTTGATTTCTTTATATCGTCCGCGTTTATATATTCTCCAACTGTCTTGGCCATACGGGTAATTGTAGATTTTCCACTTCCATTTGGCCCTGCAAAAACCATTACTTCAGGAAGCTTAACCTTATCTGACATATATACGCCTTCCATCTGGATACTCAAGGTATGCCTGCTTTTTCTCATCGTCATATCTCATCATCTATTCTTATGGACTCTTTGAAGCGCTGAGTTAATTCGTCATCAGAAATACCACAGGTTGAATCCAATTCGTTTATAACTGTCATAACTTGGTCTCCTTTCGTAGTATAATCTCATCTTCTAATTATCATCTGAACTATTCGTCCATAGAATCTAACTCGTCCTTTAACTTTTGCAGTTTTTCGATCTGCTCCTCAATACGGGCTTTAGTACAGGCTCTCTCTGTCCTGTCTGTCAGCGCCTTAGGATACGTCCACTGCCACATACGATATGATTTTTGGATTTCTTCCCGTTCTTCATCAGACGTAGCTGCTTCCAGTCTGGTTTGTGTCTGTGTGTAAATCTGGTGCCAATCTTTCATATACTCATACATCGTATCGTGAAAATCAGCTGATAGACAAAAGCCCGGAGAACTATCACTCGGAGCCTTCTCAATTTTCATATTGAAAGCATGTTCCATCTCAAACATTGCATACATAGCCCCGATGTAGTTTGATGACACCGGATCTGCAAGCGCCAATGAACTGACGCCTAATGCATCTGCAATCTTCTTCAGCAAATCTGCCTTGGGTTTGCGAATACCATTTTCATATTTCTGTATGCGGTCAGCACTCAAACCTACTGCTTCCCCAAGTTCCGCCTGAGATAATCCCTGCGTCGTACGAATTTCTCTGATCCGGTGTCCCACTCTGGACGCCGCTGTTTCATCATTAAAATCCAATGGGTCCTGTCCAAACGGATTATTTATTATCACTGCCATATCGGCTCCTCCATCCTTGCATTCGATCCAGTCAGATATGATTTCATATTGTATCACAAGTGAAAGTAAGAAGAAAGCACAGGAAAGAACTGTATAAGAACATTATTGTTATTACAAGCACAAATTTGTGCTTGCATATCACATCAAGTGATGATATAGTATCAGAAGAACTTATTTGTGATTTATAAGAACATTTTAACACGGAAAGGAGCATACAAATGGCATACTCACAATTATTAAGAGGTTATAATGATGTCCTTCGGCCGGAGGAAGTTCAGGAGATATTACAGACAGGTCGTAACACTGTCTATAACTATCTCGCCGAAGGCAAGATCCGATCCATCAAAGTAGGCGGTAAGTATAGAATTCCCAAAATTTATCTTCTGGAATTCATTTATCCGGACATGGAGTTTAAGGAAGGAGATGGTTAAACAATGGCAAGACCGAAGAAAAACGGGAAACGGGCGACCGGCATACAGGGTAAAAATGGATACCTGTACGTTGTGATCTCTCAGCCGGTAATTAAAGACGGCGTGAAAAAATCTGAAAAGAAGTGGCATGCAACCGGTCTGACTGATACACCGGATAATGTAAAAAAAGCGGTGGTCATCAGATCAAAACTTCTGAACAAAAAAACTGTATCATCCATTGACCAGAATGTTTCTCTCTCAGAATACACTGACCACGTTCTGGAGAAAAAAAAGCGCGAAGTTTCTGATACGACATATGCTGCCTATTACTACCGATCACGGCGGATCAATCAGGGATTTGGCAATATAAAACTCCGGGACATTAATGAAATCATGGTCGAAAAATTCCTGGATGACCTGTTTGAGATCCACAATGTCCAGCCCAGGACAGTCAAGGATATCAAGGTATTGATGGGAAGCATCTTTGAGCAGGCAGTGAAGGATGGAATCATTGCTTACAATCCCGTCAAAGAAGTCGTTATCAATAAGAACCTCGCAGATAAACACGCGAAGGACAGAAAAACGGATGATGAGTTCTTCTCATTTGAAGAAGCACAGCTGTTCCTGTCTAAAGCAAAAGACCATGAACTGTATGAGCTATTCTATCTTACCCTGTTTTTCGGTCTCCGCAGAGAAGAAGTTCTCGGACTTCGATGGACGGCGGTTGATTTGAAGGCAAAAACAATGCGTATCAATCATACTGTAACGAAAGGAACATCGATAAAGCGTACAAATACGACCAAAACGGCTTCCAGTTCAAGAGAATACCCTCTGACGGATGAACAGGTAGAAATGTTCAGGCAGCTCAAACGCAAAGAGAACGCGAACCGCAGGTTATTCGGCAACGGGTATTTTGACAGTGATTACATTTTTAAGCACATTGACGGTACTCTTTATTATCCGGATTATCCGACAAAAGCTTTTGGTAAGTTGATAAAGAACAGCCCGGAACTTCCACAAAACATTACATTCCACGGTTTGAGAAGTTCCTGCGTCTCAATCCTTGTTCACCAGGGAATGGATGTGAAAAGCATTCAGAAGTGGGTAGGACATGCGGATATTGATACGACCTTGAGGATCTACGCCAAGGTAAAAGATAAAGAGGCCAAGCAGGAGATCTCCGATACGATGAACAACATCATATCGCTGAAAGATTATCCGCACCAGTAACAGAACAACCAGTAAAGGTTTACGGAGAATATTCCATTTCATCCCATTAATCTGAGAATAAACGGAAATAGTTAGAAATAAGTTAGATTTCAAGAAAAAAACAAAGGGTTCCGGAAACCCGAAACCCTTTATTTTATAACATCGATGCGACAAGATTTGAACTTGCGACCTCTGCGTCCCGAACGCAGCGCTCTACCAAACTGAGCCACGCATCGAGCCAGACCTGAGTCTGTTTTTTG
>CAJOMI010000220.1 GCA_905235545.1 uncultured Lachnospiraceae bacterium
AATGTCTTGTCTATATAATACATATCCTGATCCACAAATTCTTTATAATTCTCATATCCGATTCCGATCTTCTTCATAGGAAAGCCCTCCTCAAAAATAAGTTTGATCTGTTATCCATCCCGTCATCCTGTCTTTTTCATATTTATAATATACATAATTCTGCTGTACAATTCAACCGTATTTGTAACTATTCAGAGCCCAATGTCATGTCATTAAGTTAAAGAATTGCCAATACACAGTTGCCGGACATGATATATGTTTTACCATGTAGGACTATTTGCAAACGTCGGTTCTTAATGAGCCGTCCGGGGACGGCGAATTTAGCACTGCTACGTTTGCAACGAAGCGCAAGTGTGCCCGAAATGGAAAACATATATCATGTCCCGCAACGTCCGGCTTAAGTTAATGACATAGATTCAGAGTCCTGCAGAAAACCAGTTTGGCCAGTGTCTGCTCTGTTTGAAACTCCTGCTGCAGCTGTTCGACCTCTTTTCGTGCCTTCTCCCGCTTCGCAGCCGATACATTTCCTTTCACCGCACGAATCAGAAGATTCTTCGGTGAATGTGCAATATCGATAAACTCTAAAAGCTGTGTCCGATAGCCACAATATTCCAATACATTTGCCCGGATCGCATCTGTCAAAGCAGACATCCGTTCCTTCACGATTCCATATCGGGTCAAAAGGGACAACTCCTCACTCTTGATCTGTGCGTTGAGTTCATGTTGGCAGCACGGCACGGACAAAATGATGCCGGCATTCCAACGGATCGCATTGTAGAGTGCATAATCCGTTGCGGTATCACAGGCATGCAGCGTCACCACCATATCCACCGATTCCTCTGTCTGATAACCGTTGATATCGCCAAGTTCAAAATGCAGATTGTCATAGTGATATTTCTTCGCTGTCTCATTGCACTTTGCAATCACTGCCTCTTTGAGATCCAATCCCGTCATATGTACCTGATAACCTTTCAATTCCACCAGATAATAATAGAGAATAAAAGTAAGGTAGGACTTGCCACAGCCAAAATCAATGATATGCATTTCCTTATTCGGATAATCCTTTATCACATCCTCCACCAATTCCAAAAAGCGGTTGATCTGCTTATACTTGTCGTACATGGAGCGCACCACTTTTCCATCTTTGGTGTAGATTCCGAGATCGACCAAAGCCGGAACGACCGTTCCTTCCTCCAGCAGATAGTTCTTCTTCCGGTTATGGGACGGCAGCGGTGTACCCTCCACCACAATCTGTTTTGCCGTCGTGCCATCTGCCGCCTTTCCCGGCGTGTCCCCTGTATTTCCGTCTGACGGCGTACATCCTTTCTTCAATGTTCCTGCCTTTTCATGCACAACCTCTATCCTATGTACATTGGTAAGCAGTTTTCCCTTCTTTGTCACCTTGTAATCCCACTGCCTGTCTTCTCCGAATATATTCAACTGGCGATATATATCCGGAAACAGTTCCCGTAGCACATCCGGAAGTATGTCTGCCTGCACATTCTCGTGAAAAGCCTGTTTGTCTGTAAAACGCTCGATCTGATAGATTGTTTTGCCCTTCAACAGGATTCTCCGGATCACTGTCTTCTTATATAGATATGCCTTGTCCGCCGGATTGCTGAGAATCATTTTCTCCGGCTGCTTTTCCAATATATCGTCTATTTTTTTCTGTTCAACTGTATCCAACATGGCAAAATCTCCTTCCTTTTCTTTTTTCAGTTTAACACACACAAATCTGTTTTGACAATCCGGTACAAAAATAAGTTTGCGGCAACTGTGAATTGGCAAATTCTTAAGTAAATGACATTGGTTCAGACGTACGCCATTAAGTTAAAGAATCACCAATACACAGATCAAATATTATAAGAGATTGACGAAAATTTCAATCTACGGTATATTGGAAATGATTTATCGTACATTATATAGAGAAAATAAGAATCAGGAGATATAGTCATGTGGATAGCAAAGAATTGGAGCGATTATGAAGTGCTCGATACATCAGGCGGTGAGAAATTGGAGCGTTGGGGCAAATACATCCTTCTACGCCCGGACCCTCAGGTCATCTGGGACACACCAAAGAAGAATCCTGCCTGGAAAAAGTTAAATGCTCACTATCACCGCAGCAAAAAAGGCGGTGGCGAATGGGAATTTTTTGATCTTCCCGAACAGTGGTCGATTCATTACAACGATCTGACCTTTCACCTGAAACCATTCAGTTTCAAACACACCGGTCTGTTTCCGGAGCAGGCTGCCAACTGGGACTGGTTTTCCGAACTGATCCGGAATGCAGGACGTCCGATCAAGGTTCTCAATCTGTTCGCCTATACCGGCGGTGCAACTTGTGCGGCTGCAAAAGCCGGTGCTGCTGTCACCCATGTGGATGCTTCAAAAGGCATGGTTGGCTGGGCAAAAGAAAACGCGCAGGCATCCGGACTTGCTGATGCGCCGATTCGCTGGATTGTGGATGATTGCGTCAAATTTGTAGAGCGGGAGATTCGTCGTGGCAATCACTACGATGCGATCATTATGGATCCGCCATCTTACGGAAGAGGTCCAAAGGGCGAAATCTGGAAAATCGAGGAAAAGATCCATCCATTTATCAAACTCTGCGAACAATTGTTGAGCGACCAGCCTTTATTCTTCCTGGTAAACTCCTATACGACCGGTCTGGCACCATCTGTACTGAGTTACATGATCGGAACTGAAATTGTACCAAAACACGGAGGAATTGTCCGCTCGGATGAGATTGGTCTTCCCGTATCAGACAATGGTCTGGTGCTGCCATGTGGTGCAGCCGGAAGATGGCAGGCAAAATAAAAAGAGAATCTGTATCGGTTCAGCCCTGCTGAATCGATACGAGGTTCTTAAATTACATCAACTTTTGCAATGTATTGATCAATTCTTCAACCTTTTCTTCTTTTCCCTGTTTCACATCCTCTACCACACAGGTTGAGATATGCTCTTTGAGCAACGCTTTATTAAAGCCCGCCAACGCCGATTGTATGGCGGCTACCTGTGTGATAATATCAATACAATACGCATCCTTTTCCAACATGCCCTTTACACCGCGCACCTGCCCCTCAATGCGATTGAGACGGTTCATGAGTTTCTTGAAATCCTCATCTTCCCGGTGCTTGGTCTGACAGCAGCAACACTCTTTTTTACATTCGTCCATTCGAATTCCCCCTTATCTCTCTATTTGATCACATCCGCAAACTTCCCATTTACCACTTTCGCAAGATCCAACGGATTTAACAGAATCTGCGCTCCCAGTTTGC
>CAJOMI010000221.1 GCA_905235545.1 uncultured Lachnospiraceae bacterium
GGCGCTTACCAATATGCGAAGTGTCGGAGTCATGGGCGATGGTAGAACGTATGACTATGCGGTTGTACTGAGGGCCGTATGCACCAGTGACTTTATGACTGCAGAATCCGCACAGATTCCATGGGAAGTGCTGGGCACTGTGACGAGCCGAATCGTCAATGAGGTGAAGGGGGTTAATCGGGTGCTGTATGATTGTACCGGAAAGCCACCGGCAACGATTGAGTTTGAATAGACGAAAAACTGCGGGAAGCCAGTAAAATCAAGGCTTCCCATTTTGTGTGCTTGCAAAATGCTTGCAGTTTTTTAGTACCAGATTGGAGAATGAATTGTGAAAAAGAAATTAACAAAAATATTTATATCAATTTTATGCATTATCCTGGTGGGATTTTGTGGAATGTCATATTATATTGGAATACAGGTATTTGAAGGCTCAACCCAATTAGTAACATGCGAGGATACTTCTCAGGTAAAGGAAACTTTTTGGACAAAATATGGAATAGACTACCAGACTTTCTGTAATACGTACCAAATCGAAAAAATAGAGCTTACTTCAACATTTGATGGACATACGATACCGGCAGATTATATATATGCGGCGGGCAATGAGAATGATAAAAATAATCCAACGGTTATTATGGTACATGGCCTGGGTGGAAATCGTTATACCAATTATCCGATAGCAGAAATATTTTTGGAAAAAGGTTATAATGTTTTGACATACGATCAAAGAAGTAGCAATGAAAATACTGCCAGGTATACGACATTTGGTTATTGGGAGAGATATGATTTGACAGATTATATTACATATATATATGATTTGGCACCCGATAAAGTGATAGGAGTATGGGGAGCTTCTTTTGGTGGGGCAACAGCAGGCTTAGCCATGGAAGATAAAGAAGTGGAAGAAAAAATAGATTTTCTAATCCTTGATTGTCCGGTTAGCAGCATGAAATGGATGGTAGAAGAGGAATTAAGGAACATGGATATAGGATTGCCGATTTCTTATATGTTGTTTTGTGGAAACGTTCTGAATAAGGGGAAGTTAGGTTTTGGGTATGAGGATGCAAATGTATGCCAGACAATATCAAATGTGGAAATACCGGTGTTAGTCATTAATAGTAAGATTGACACTGTCACCCCGCAGTTCATGGGACAGGATATATATGATGCAATCTCAAGCTCCAAGAAAATGATTTGGACGGTGGACGATAGTGAACATACAGATATGTGGCTGGATCACAATCCGGAGTATAGAGAACATGTTGACGAAGTGTTGAGAGAGTTAGATCACTAACATTCTTTTGTATGTTTACGTGGGAAGAGAGGTTTTAGTGGCGATTTACAAATCAGAAAAAGGAAAACAAGAAATATTAGAACTCTACGACAGACAACTGAAACGTTTATTAGTGCCCTATTCAGATCGGTATGTGTCGACATCCTTTGGCGATACACATCTGATAGAGACCGGCAATTCGTCCGGAAGCCCTCTTTTGGTTTTCCACGGAGGAAATGCAACCACGGCCTACAATCTGTTGGCCTGTGACTTTTTGATGGATGATTTTCATATCTATGCAGTAGACACGATTGGACACCCGGGAAAAAGTGCGCAGATCAGTCTGTCACCAAGAAATAACGATTATGGAAAATGGGCAGAGGAAGTGATTGATGCACTGGGATACGATAGTATCTGTTGTTTTGGAGGATCATTTGGTGCAGGAATTATTGCAAAAACCATGTGTGCCGCACCGGATAGAGTAAAACGTGCGGTGCTGTACGTGCCATCCGGAATCAAAAATGCACCTGCAATCAAAAGTATGAGTATGCTGTTTCCGATGATTCTGTATTGGTTTACACATAGAGATAAGTGGTTAAAGAAGTGTATGTTGCCCATGGCAATTAATGAGGAGAATATCACGGATGATATTTTCGAAACGGCCAGACGGAGTATCGATTATGCGAAGGTAAAGACAGGAATGCCCGGTGATGTCTCAGCAGAAGAAATGAGAAAATGCAAAGCACCTACACTGGTGATGGCAGCAGAGATGGATTGCCTGTTCCCCGCAAAAGGTGTACTTCCAAGAGCAAATGAGATTATAGAAAACTGCACGACTTATCTGCTTGAAGATAGAGGACATATGAGCAGCCTGATGGATGAAGAGAAACAGATGATAGTTGAATTCTTAAAGGGAAATTAAGATGAAGAAAATATACTGGTACGAACCATGGTTTTTTATCTTTTTTGGAATATTTCATTTACATAGAATTTGGGGGCTCATAGACAGACAAGCCTATGCTTCCTTTTGGCTTTATGTGATGGAAAGCAAAGGATTATTTTATTTTGTATTGATGGGGATTCTGGCAGGGCTATGTGTGTTGGGGATCGGAACATTTTTTCGTAACCTACATTACAATTATTGGTGGAGATGGATCTATCTGTGTGGAGGATATGTGCTGTTTGATTTGTTTGCGATTGCTACGGGTTTAAATTTCTGGCACGAACTCCTTATAGCAATGTTTGAGGTAAATGCTTCGTATTGGAATATCCTTTGGGGAGGGTTCATCTTGCTGGGTGCAGTGGTGTTTGGTCTTGGGTACTATTTGCTATGGAGGAGAAAACGGAAATGAAGAAGGCATTGCTGGTAATCGATATGCAGGAAATGACCGTGGGAGAAAATCATGCTAATATATTTAAGTATCCGGCGGATATAGTTGCGAG
>CAJOMI010000222.1 GCA_905235545.1 uncultured Lachnospiraceae bacterium
ATTCAGTCTTATATTGTGGAAGACAATGATATGATTCCATGCGAGGGTAAGTTATATTATCAAGGTGTGGATGTTGAGGATATTGTGGCGGGCTTTATGAATGAGAAGCGTTTTGGATTCGAGGAGACAGTGTATCTTTTACTGTTCGGCAAACTTCCAACGCGGTCTGAACTGGATACGCTCACGAACATTTTATCAGATTACAGAATGTCATTGCCAACACATTTTGTGAGAGATATCATTATGAAGGCACCGAGTAAAGATATGATGAATATGCTGCAGAGAAGTATTCTTACCCTGTATGCTTATGATGAGAAGGCGGATGACACTTCGATTCCGAATGTATTAAGACAGTGCCTGCAGTTGATTTCGGTGGTTCCGCTGTTGTCCGTATATGGATATCAGGCGTACAGCCACTACTATGACGGTAACAGTTTATTTATTCATACACCGCAAAAGGAATTATCTACAGCGGAGAATATTTTGTATCTGCTTCGGCCGGACAGCAAATTTACCGAGTTGGAAGCACGGATTCTGGATCTCGCTTTGGTGATACATGCAGAGCACGGCGGTGGTAACAATTCCACCTTTACGACTCATGTTGTCACATCTTCCGGAACGGATACCTATTCTTCCATGGCAGCGTCACTTGGTTCATTGAAAGGACCGAAACATGGTGGGGCAAACATCAAAGTGACAAAGATGTTTGAAGAGATGAAGCGAGAGGTAAAGGATTGGAATGATGACGAGGAGATCAAATTATATCTCAAGCGGTTGTTGCACAAGGAAGCATTTGACAAGGCAGGTCTGATCTATGGTATGGGGCATGCCGTTTATTCCATCTCTGATCCGAGAGCGAAGGTATTTAAAGGCTTCGTGGAGAAGTTATCCATCGAGAAGGGATTGACGGATGAATATCAGTTGTATGCAAATGTAGAGAGACTGGCTCCGGAGGTCATTGCAGAAGAACGTAAGATTTATAAGGGCGTCAGTGCTAATGTGGATTTCTATTCCGGATTCGTATACCAGATGCTGGGTCTTCCTTCCGAGCTGTACACGCCATTGTTTGCAATTGCCAGAACCGCAGGCTGGAGTGCGCATCGGATTGAGGAATTGATCAATCAGGGCAAGATCATTCGTCCGGCATATAAGGCGGTAAAGTCGAATCAGGCGTATGTATCGATTGACGAGAGATAACAAAAGAGCGATTCAGAATTTATTTCTGAATCGTTTTATTTCATAAAAAACAGGTAATTGCGAAACTCCGAATTACATTTTTTTTAATTGCGCATATGATATAGTTCCATTGCAGACACGTTTGCACTCTGTCTCCGGCGTAATGGTACTAAATTCGTGTTATACACTCATTAAGTACCAACGCCTGCGCCAAGGTCTGCTTATGGAAGCTATATCATATGCACAATAGATTCAAGTTTAAATCGGAGTTTCGCAAACGCCTATTTCATAAAAAAAAGAGAGGGTAAAAATATGGATAATAAGGTTATGAACAAGTTAAGCTATGGTCTGTTCGTATTGACCGCAAAGGATGGGGATAAGGATAACGGGTGCATTATCAATACGGCAACCCAGGTTACAACTTCACCGAATCGAATCGTAATCACGGTGAATAAAGAGAACTATACGCATGATATGATTTTAAAGACAGGCGAATTTAATGTTTCCATCTTAGACGAGGACGCTACTTTTGACACATTTGAACATTTTGGGTTTCAGAGCGGAAGAGATACCGACAAGTTTGTGGAGATTACATTCGCAAGGGCAGAGAACGGAATCGCTTATCTGACAAAGGAGTGCAACGGCTATATCTCCGGTAAGGTGATAGATTCGATCGATTTGGGAACGCATACGATGTTTATTGCAGATGTAACAGGCGGAGAAGTGTTGTCCGATCAGGCTTCGGCTACCTATGCATACTATCATGCTAACATTAAGCCGTCTGCTAAACCGGTAGAGAAAAAAGGATTTATCTGTACAATTTGCGGATATATTTATGAAGGGGATGAATTGCCGGCTGATTTTGTATGTCCGATCTGTAAACACGGTGCGGAGGACTTTAAACCATTATAGAATTCAGGTGACAGGATGTTAGAAGGTAAAGAAAAAACCATCATAAGAAGAATATTTTTAATCGTATTATTTTACCTTGCAGTGGAACATTTTTCTGCGGTGAAAAATATTATATTTGCAGCATATAAAGTTATATCGCCGCTTCTTTATGGAATTGTAATAGCGTTTGTGGTAAATCTTTTGGTTGTTCGATTGGAAAAATATATGACAAAGGGTATTTTTCGGAACAAAAGAATAAGAAGAACGACGTCAATGATCGTGTCCTTTCTTATTCTGATTGGATTGATCACGATTGTGTGTTTTAGTGTGATTCCCGGAATTTCGGAGAGCGTAAGACAGATTGCGGAAAAAGCACCAAATGCATTGGATTCCGTATGGATTTTTTTAGAGGCGCATTTTGGAATTTCCGGCGACATCTTTGACGATATTAAACAACAAAATTTTAAACTGAATCGTGATTTGATCGGAAATGTACTTGACCTCATGGAGAACCGATCCGTTATGAATGCGATCAAAGCCAGTGGTAATATGGTCGGAAGCATTGTTTCGGTATTCACGAAGTTCTTTATCGGATTATTCTTTTCCTGTTATATTCTTGCTAAGAAAGAGGAGATATCTTCATACTATGATAGAAACATATCTGCCGGAGAAGATTGCACGCAGAATCGAATATTTTGGCAAGATAGTGTATGATACCTATTCCAGTTTCATATCAGGACAATGCGTGGATGCGATAATTTTAGGGTGTATGGTTGCAATTGCCATGGGAATTATGCGATTGCCTTATCCGGTTTTAGTTGGTGTCATCGTGTCGGTCACTGCATTGATCCCGGTGGTGGGTGCATTGTTTGGAGGAACGATCGGGGTTGTACTTTTGGTTATGGAATCACCGATAAAAGCGTTGACATTTTTGATAGTATTTTTGATCTTACAGCAGATTGATAATCGATTGATCTATCCGCATGTGGTGGGTAATGCGATTGGAATTCCATCGATCCTTATCTTTGCGGCGATTGTGATCGGCGGATCTTTTGGAGGTGTGATCGGTATGTTTTTGGGTATTCCGTTTACGGCAGTGCTCTACACGCTTTTAGATACCGACATGAAAAAGAGAAAGGAAGAGAAGTAGGTGATTGTGAAACTCCGATTTACCACTTTTTAATTGTGCATATTATATAGTTCCATCGCAGACACGAGCTAAAGCATACCTTCGAACTAAGCTCACTTCGTTCGCTAAGGTCTCAGGCATTGCACTCTGTCTCCGGCGTAGTGGTACTAAATTCGTGTTACACACTTATTAAGTACCAACGCCTGCGCCAAGGCCTGCTTATGGAATCTATACAATATGTAAAATGGGTTCAAGTTTAATAAAGAGTTTCGCAATTAGCTAAAAAGAAGAAAAGGAGAAGTCTCACGATTAAGTTCCGGACGGGATGTTCAGAATCAACATCTCATAGGAGAGGTTTTTCGCGGGGCAAAACGGCCACAGGATGATACGCTCCTCGTGGGGAATGGATCGGTTCCGGATATCGCAGATTGCCTGATAGGCGCCTTCAACGGCACCTTCGCAGGTGGTACTTTTCTGTTCCAATCCAAGAAACACCATTTTTTTCGCAGCAGCCAGG
>CAJOMI010000223.1 GCA_905235545.1 uncultured Lachnospiraceae bacterium
TCCTTTTGCAATCAGGCAATGCTCTGCTTGTGCAAGCACATCCCCCGTTTTGCTCATTTTATCACGTCGCTATAACGAGGGCAATCATTTATTCCAATCCTCCTTCGCCATTTTTTTCTGAAAAGCTTTCAGGTCATCCGTCATACTCTTCGCTGTTTTGGAATCCAATATCCAGGTTATTACATTAACACCAATAAAAACAACAAATACACTGACTGCAACTGCTGCTCCGATCAGTATATGTTCAGTCGTAAGTGTCTGCCCCGCAAACATAAATGTAAGAATAATTGCAGTGACCATTACAAATCCCATTAACTCACGAACCAGAAACTGCTTTACCGTAGGTTCTTTTTTCTCCATAATCAGCAGATTCGGAATACTTCCCAAAAGTCCATAAATAATCGGGTAAATAAAAACCTCATATCCAAAACGCTGCTCAGAACGAAATAACAAACCGATTACATACATAGCCAGATTGATAAGTGTAACTATGATAAAAAAGTTCCTAAGACATTCTGTCAAATGCTCTTTTAAACGCTCCTTCTTATATTCTTTCATGACTCATCACCTCGCAGCTTCTTCTTTATTTCAGGGACGTATTTGCGGGAAATAATAACTTCTTCCCCATTCTTTAACTTGCAGAGATAACGTCCGTTCAATGCAGGTTTAATAGACACAATCTTCATAAGATTAACAATGATCGGCTTTGAAATTCTTACAAAATGATTGGGCTTTAGTTCTTCCGTCAGATCATATAGCTTTCGTCTTGTTTCATAACAGTCCTTTTCCATGTATACAAATGTCTTATCATCCACAGACTCTATATAGAAAATCTCACCTATCGAAACTGTATATTGCTCCCCGTCCCTTATCACCTCAAGAATACTCTCTCTCGATCGGACGAATTGAACAATTTCTTTTACACGCTCATCCACCTTATGGCAACCGATTCGTACATATTCATTTTCTGTAGGAGGAATTCTCTTCACTTCTACATTCATGACACCTTTAGTATTTTTCATTCACATTAAATTCTCCTTCTCCTTTAAGATATGTATTAAAAAAATCAAGAGTAATCTGATTGATCCTGTCGATGCATTCTTCCGGATCAACTTTCCCCATTCCCAGATTCTTTGCCAATAGCGGTGAAAAAAGCGGCAGATCCGTAAAGTTCATATGCTGCGCTCCCTCAAAGTAAGTTGAATATCCGGTTGTTGCATTTTCCATGATCACATTATTTACATATACGTAGCCTGTATTCTTTGCCTTTACCCTGTCTGCATGATGGCTCTCGGAATCAAAGCACAGTATCGGCGTATCGTAAGTCGTTTCATTTAAAAGTACCTTGTTACCTTCCACACCAATTTCTTCTCCAAGCATTGTTCCGTCAAAGTCGATAACAGCAGATACGTCTTCTCTCCTTCCTACTGTGACAGCCGTTGCACCACCCAGAGAGTGTCCCATCAATCCGACCTTTTCCGAATCAATACATTTAAACACATTTTTTAATTCCTGCTCTCCTTCGGGAATGTACCATTCACTCCCAAACTCCTTAGTTTCATCGGCATTCTGAATGGTATCGAGAGCAAAATTCATGTCAGCCTCACGAAGATTGATCCATGTTGAAGTAGCTTCATAAACAGCACTCTCATCAGATTCCTTTGAACCGATTTCCATCGCATCTTGAAAGAACCCTTTATCCACCAAAATGGTCTTACCATTGGTATCCTTAGTAAAAAACGAATGATATGGATGGTCCAGGCTGACAACAACATATCCGTTGCTTGCCAGTTCCATATAGGTCGATGTATTGCTCTGATAATATCCAAAAGCTCCATGGCTGAAAATAATCAACGGAAGACTGTCTGCTTCCAAAGATGCAACTGATTCCGGATAGAAAAAATGTACGGGTACCTCACGATAAGAACCATCTGTTTCAAATTCCTCCACCCTCTGTGAATCAATAAGAATTGCATCACAATGTGCCACTCCGTAAGGTCCGGTTACCGGACGACCGGCATAATCCTCAAAAATAAATGCGGGAATCATACTTATTATAAGTATAAGAATACTTCCAAATGACCCGAATAGCAAACAAATTTTATTCTTTTCACTTTCATTCTTACGATTAATAAATGCGAAAAATCCCGCTATCATAATTCGCATGATCAGAATAATCACAAGTCCCTTCCATCTGAAACTAAAATCGATTCCCGGAAAAAACAGCATTATAAGATACACGAAAATCTCAGCTACATTTACAATGAATCGTTTTTCCCACCATAGCTTTTTGCTTCTTTTTCCAATCACTTCATAAGCTGCAAATCCAATTTCAATAATAATAAGAGCTATAAATAATAACCATTCCATATTTTCTTTCGCCTCCCGGTTTGTATTTTCACCCAGTATATACACACCGTTTCACGATTTCAACAAAACAGGGGGTAAAATGCAAAAACACCTTGTAAGATGCAACAAGCATATACGTGTATCTGCTTTTCATATGCAATCACACTTGAAAAAAGCGTGCCCATACGAGCACGCTTTGTAACTGTTAAACCCTGCTGAATTGATACCACGCTTTTCAGCCCTTATTGATGGTTTATTCCCGAAATCGCAACAGCTAAAGGTATTCAGTTTACCTTCCGAACCATCTTCATATACCCGAATGTAACGCCAAGAAGAACAGCT
>CAJOMI010000224.1 GCA_905235545.1 uncultured Lachnospiraceae bacterium
CCAAAAAGCGGCGAATTTAGTACCGCTACGTGAACAACTAAGCGAAAGCGTGCCCGGAATGGACAACATATACCACACTCGGTGGCGTACGTCTGAACAATAACGAAAAACTAATTTCGAAACTCCTTATTTTACTTGAATTTATTGTGCATATTGTAAAAATGTAAATCGGTGTTTTGCAATCACCTGCTTGAATCTATTGTCATTTCCTCTCATGTAAGCTATACTTAAGACAGGGGAACCGATTCGTCCGAAACAGTGATTTCAATTTCAAAAACGGTTCCAATTGATCATAGCTTATTAAGGGGAGGGACATCATGTATCTGGAGAAGGTCAATCCATACAGCATTGTAAAACAGCACAGCCGGAATAAACTGCATATATCCGAGCGCATCCGGATGTTGTTCGACCGGAACAGTTTTACCGAATATTATCCTGCGGCAGAACGATATCCCGAATATGATGGCGTCATTACCGGATATGGCACTATTTTCGGACAAAAGGTCTATTTTTACGGACAGGATTTCACCTATATGGGAGGCACATTCGGATATCAGCACAGTCAACAGATCATTGCAATTCTCCGGGCTGCCATAGAGGACCGAAAACCAATCATCGGGATCTATGACGGAGGAGGTGCCAGAATTCAGGAGGGTGCTGCTTCCGTTGCAGGATGCGGTGAACTCTTTCGACTGAACACCGAAGCTTCCGGTGTCATTCCGCAGATTGCCATTATTGCCGGAACCTGTGCCGGCGGTGCGGTATATTCCCCCGGGCTGACCGATTTTATCTTTACAATCGATGAGATCAGCAATCTATTTGTGACCGGTGCCAAGGTCATCAACAAGGTACAGGGAACCGATTATCTGATTGAAGAACTCGGAGGCGCACCGATTCATTCCGGTATCAGCGGAGTCGCACATTTCAGAGAGCCGGACGAGAGAAGCTGTTATGAAAAAGTGCGCAAACTGATCGACATGCTGCCCCCATGCTACAGCGAAGCAAGAATCTTTCAAAGAACCGCATACCACGAAAAGGACAACAGTGATATTCGAACCTTTCTTCCAAAAAACAAGCAGGATGTCTATGATGTCAGGACAATCATCTGCGAGTTATTAGATGACTCCGGATTCCTGGAAGTACACAAAGAATTTGCAAAAAATATCGTAGTCGGCTTTGGTACCCTCGGCGGTATCACCGTCGGTGTCGTGGCAAACCAGACCCTTTACCACAACGGTTCGATCGACTGCGATGCCGCAGACAAGGCGGCGCGCTTTGTCCAATACTGTGACTGCTACAATATTCCGATTCTCACATTGGCGGATTCCACCGGCTTTGTGATGGAAGCAGAACAGGAATACAAAGGACTCATCCGCCACGGTGCCAAGATGATACACGCCTACGGCAATGCCACCACGATCCGGCTGACCGTGATCCTTCGCAAGGCATACGGAGGTCCCTATATTTTCATGGGATGTAAACAGTTAGGCGCTGACCGCCACTATGTCTGGCCGGAGGCGGAAGTAGCCGTCATGAAAGCAGAAGGTGCAGTGGCCGTGATCAGCCATGGACAACTTGCCAAATTAGAGGGAGTTGACAGAGAAACCTATCTCAAGGAACAACTGGAAGCATACCAGAAACGATATATGAACAGCGACATGGTGCTGAACCGGCATTTTGTGGATGAAGAGATCCGGCCGGAAGACACCGGAAAGATCCTCTATCAGGATCTTTTAAGACTGTCCGGCATGCCGGAGAACAAACGTCTATCCAAGAAACACAGCAATCCACCGGTATGAACGGAATTTGTTAAATACCGGCGTTTGCAGATAGCCCTACATGGTATACATATCCGTCAACTGTGTATGGCGATTTCTTAAAGGAAGGACATTGCCTGATGAATTATGCGCATATCCCATATCCAGATTATAGGATTGTGCGATGGAACATAAATATAAAAAAAGGGGTGACGATATGATTCAAATTGAAAATGTAACCAAGACATACAGCAACTCTGTGAGAGCCGTGGACAACTTAAACCTTACGGTTGAAAACGGTGAGATCGTCGGATTTATCGGACCGAACGGTGCCGGTAAGACAACAACCTTAAAAATGCTGACCGGAATACTGAAACCGGATTCCGGCTCTATCCACATCAACGAATTTGATATCCAGAAGGAACCGATCAAGGCAAAGCAGGTTATTGGATACATTGCAGACAGTCCGGATATGTTCCTGCGGCTATCCGGTCTGGAGTTCATGAATCTGATTTCCGATATCTACAATGTGCCGACCGATGTCCGTAAAGAACGCATCAAGACATTTGCGTCCCGTTTTGACCTCACGGATGCCCTAACCAAGCCAATGCAGGATTATTCCCACGGTATGCGGCAGAAAATGATGGTAGCCGCTGCGCTGGTTCACAATCCTGCTGTTTGGATCCTGGACGAGCCGTTGACCGGTCTGGATCCCAAATCGGCTTATGCGTTAAAAAACATGATGCGGGAACACGCAGACGCCGGCAACTCTGTTCTCTTCTCAACCCATGTACTGGAAGTTGCCGAAAAACTTTGTGACAAAGTGATCATCATCAATCACGGAAAATCCTTATTTTACGGTACCTTAGATGAACTGACTGCACAGTATCCGCATATGGATCTGGAAAAAATCTTTTTGGAGATGACTGCCCATATATCTGACTCTTACCAAAACATTTATTGCCTCCGTCGGCATGAGTAAACCACAGGATAAAAGACGCAAGGTCATGATCGTCATCCTGTCGCTCTTTGCCATATTCGGTGTGCTGCTCCCGGTATGCTTCGGCGTCGGCTTACTGCTAAAACTGATGACGGAAACCCTGATTCCCATCGGCTGTGAAGACCTTGGAATTGAACTTATGTTTTACATCATCTGCCTGTTTACGGTTGTATTTGGTGTCAATGTTATTTTTAATGAATTTTACTTTTCCAACGATATCGAATATCTGCTGCCATGGCCGTTGCACGCTTATCAGATCGTGGCTTCCAAGTTCTCTGCCGCCTTTTTCAATGAGAATATCATGCAGTTTACTCTGGTATTCAGTTGTATCGTCGGTTTTGGCATCGGTTCTAAGATGGGGATCCTCAACTGGCTTCTCTCGATTATCGGTATCATAACCCTGCCGATCATACCTTTAATCTACTGTGCCATCTTCAGTATGCTGATCATGTCCTTTACCCGTCTGATCCGAAACAAAGACATTATTCAGAAAATTTCCGTTGCATTGCTATTTTTGATGATCATTGCGTTGGTCGCCTCCATCGGATTCATCCAGAACATGGATATTGATAATTATATAGAAACTCTGGCAACCGGAGACGGAACCCTGTTTCGCATATTTAATATCATCTTTCCGAATGTCCCGCTGTTTGTGAAGACCTTTCACGAAGCAAGTCTTTCCGCACTGCTTGCATACATCGGTGTTCATGTCATCTACATCGCGATCATGTTATGGATCGCGGAAAAGCTTTATTTCCGTGGCGTGATCGGACTCACCTCGGCAACCACACACCGCAAAGAAAAGGACCTTGACAAACTGTTATCCTCCTGCAAGCAGCACAATCCGGCATACACCTATTTTTTAAAGGATATCCGGATGTTAGTGCGAACGCCGGTTTATTTTACCAACTGCATTGCCATCAATTTCCTATGGCCGGTCTTCGTATATGCCATGGTAAAAATTGCAGGTTACGATCTCTCCCTGTCGCACTTGCGGGAACTTTACGCACACCGTGACCTGCGGCTCCAACTGTTCTTTTTGCTGGGAATCATTGGCATCTCGGTTCTGGTAGCGGCGCTCAACAGTCTGTGTTCCGGTGCAATATCCAGGGAGGGAAAGCATTTCTCCTTTATGAAGTACATCCCCCTCTCCTATATGAGCCAGTGGAATGCGAAAGTATGGGTTGGAATGGTGTTTACCTTTGTCGGTGTATGGATCTTCTTT
>CAJOMI010000225.1 GCA_905235545.1 uncultured Lachnospiraceae bacterium
TCATTGTGAAGGACGGACCTACGCATTATAACGAATCAGGGATACTTATATTAAATTTATTTGACTTTTTGTTAAAGGAAGATAGTTTAAATCAATAGCATATCTGTTTTATGATTCGTATTTTAGGGAAGATGTCATAGATGAAAAGCATAAAATTTGGTGAAAATATTTAATGTCGATGAGTTAGGAATTGGGGCAGAGCCGGTTTTATTGGCTCTGCCCTTCCTTCTTTATAGACGGATAATAATGCATTAATTTTATGGTCGATATTCCTTTAAGATGTCAATGATTCCTTTGGAGTAAATGTTACCATTCAGAACGTCGCCATTTGGAGAAAAACTGATTGTCCGAATATCGTTTGGATTCTCGGTGTAGGGACTTGAATATTCTTTCTCTTCATCAAAGTAGGCTCCGAGATACTTGAGTGCATTTCCGCTTGGAAAGATTACATTTCCTGATCCGATCGGAATATTCAGATAATCGAATTCCTTTATGATTTCTCTGGTTCTTACATTATACGGGTTGTTATCTTCCGCACTGACAAGCCATGCAGGACTTAATTTTATCTTGATTTTTGAATCTGCCACACATTCGGCAAAATATTTCACCGGTTCAAGAGGAATTGTTTCCTGATGAAATGCATCGACCGATAATAGTATTTGACATACACCGCTATCATCCAGCATGTTGACAACTTCTTTCATTCGATTCGAATCCCTGGTAAAGAAGCCATTCGTGATCAAATCCCTTTGGGGAATTCCAATTTCTGCCGCCGTACTATGGATTGCACAGACCACTTCAGGATAGAGCAACGGTTCTCCACCAAAGGTCATCAATGATGTGATTGTATACGCCTCGCATACGGAACGAATTGCAGATACTGCAATTTCTGCATCAATATGACCGGTACAATTTGTATGTTCTCCTTCTGAACAATGTTTGCATTTTCCGGTACAAGCCATTGTGACAACAAACTCAATTCGATTTAAATTTTTTACATATTCATTCATAAATAAACTACATTCCTTTCAAAATTCATTTTATTATTCAAATTTTGATGATGCAGCTCTGACAGCATAGCAATGCTATAAGTTTAACCTCGATACAATCTGCTGTCGGTATTAGAACTGCATCGAGTTGATAATTCGTTTTCTCACCTTTTAATCTCCTCTCTATTTGCAAATTAAAAATTTATATTTCATTATATCATGTACGATTAGTTTATTCCACAAGAATTCATGTCAGTCCTCTTATCTTTTGGTTGTATGGGAAGATGATGTTTGGTAAAATGGAATATAGTATTAAGCCATGATTTTAAAAGAAAGGAAATATGATGTATTTGTATCATACTACATCATGCATGCGTAACTATGATTGTTTATGACGGATTAAAAACAGACTTCCTTTCGAGTTGCGAGAGGGATTCTATTGCAATGGAGATAGAGGAAAACATCCTTACAAAACTTGGAAAACACACGCCAAAGGCGGAATTTCGCTCGTGGGAAAATTCACTTAATTACATGTATAAGGTGATGAATGATCCCGAGATTCCTGCGGATGCCGGTGTGGCGATCGAATATAATATTCCGCAGACATCTAAACGTGTTGACTTTATGATCTCGGGGTACGGACAGTGTGATGAGCCTGGAATGGTGATTGTAGAATTGAAGCAATGGGATGCTTTGACGAAAGTAGAGGGAACAGATGCTCTTGTCGAGACATATGTCGGTGGCGGAGTGCATCGGGTGGTTCATCCATCCTATCAGGCATGGTCGTATGCGCAGTTGATTCGGGATTATAATAATGAAGTACAGGACAGATGCATCAGACTCGCTCCTTGTGTTTGCATGCATAATTATATACGTCATAAGGAAGATCCACTCGATGCCGAGCAGTACAGAGAATACTTGGAGGATGCACCCGCATACACGAAAGGACAGTTGGAACAACTCCGGGATTTTATCAAGAAATCCATACGCAAAGGGGATCGGAAGGAAATATTGTATCTGGTGGATCACGGGAAAATTCGCCCTTCTAAGAGCCTTCAAAATACGATTGGCTCGATGCTGAAGGGTAATCGTGAGTTTATTATGATTGATGAACAAAAAGTTGCCTACGAGGAGATTTTAAGATTATCATTGCAGTGTCAAAAGGATTTAAAAAAACGGACTATTATTGTAAAAGGCGGACCGGGGACAGGAAAGACGGTGATTGCTGTAAATCTGCTTGCAGAACTGACACAGAGAGACCAGATGGTTCAGTATGTTTCAAAGAACAGTGCACCGCGTCAAGTGTATCTGAAGAAACTGAAAGGACAGATTAAAAAAAGTAGTGTCGATAATATGTTTAAGGGTTCAGGAACATACACGGAGGCTGGATGCAATATAGCGCATACTTTGCTATGTGATGAGGCACATAGACTGAATGCTAAATCAGGTATGTTTCGTAATCTGGGAGAAAATCAGATTAAAGAGATTATTCATGCCGCATATTGCAGTGTGTTCTTTATAGATGAAAGTCAAAGGGTGACGATGGACGATATTGGTTCGGTGGAAGAGATCGAAAAGTGGGCTGAGGAAGAAGGATCTGAGCTTTACTATCTTGAATTACAGTCACAATTTCGGTGTAATGGCTCCGATGGCTATCTGGCGTGGTTGGACGATGTGTTGGATATACGAGAAACTGCAAATTATGATTTGGAAGGGGTTGATTACGATATCCGAATCTGTGATACACCGGGAGAAATGAGAGATTTGGTGATCGAGCGAAACCAGATAGGAAACAGGTCAAGAGTATTGGCCGGTTATTGTTGGGAATGGTTAAAAAAAGAGCAGAACAACACAAATTATCACGATATCAGGATTGATGATTTTGAGATGAGTTGGAATCTTGGGAGTGGTGAACCATATGCCGTCAGTGAAACGTCCATAAATGAGGTGGGCTGTATACATACATCACAAGGTCTTGAGTTTGATTATGTGGGAGTGATCATTGGAGATGATATCAGATATGAAAATGGTCACGTGATCACGGATTTTACAAGACGGGCGAAAACGGATCAATCTTTAAAGGGAATTAAAAAGTTGTATAAAGAGGCACCGGACGAAGCCAACAGAAGGGCGGATGAGATCATAAAAAATACATATCGGACGCTTCTTACCAGAGGAATGAGGGGGTGCTATATCTATTGCACGGATCCGGGAATGTCTGCGTACCTGAAAAAGAGATTGGAGAGAATAAAACATGAAGCAGAAAACGATTGACAGAATAAGGAGATTTTCCGAAGAACGTGAATGGGATCAATTTCATTCGCCGGCTAACCTGGCTAAATCTATTGTAATAGAGGCAGCGGAACTTTTGGAATGCTTTCAATGGAGTGAAAGTGAGTATGATCTGCAGCACGTGAAGGAAGAATTGGCGGATGTCATTGTCTATACACAGGATCTTCTTGACAAGCTTGAACTTGATGTGGATGAAATCGTAAATATGAAGATGTCTCAGAATGAAAGGAAATATCCGGTAGAAAGGGCAAAAGGAAATGCTGTGAAGTACGACAAGTTATAAAAAAGATATAATAGTAGGGGAAGATTGAAATGTGGTTATGGATTTTGGCAACATTGGTTGCATTTTTTATAAAAGGCTTATGCGGATTTGCGAATACACTTGTTTTTACTTCCGTACTTGCCTTTGGAACAACGAATGTCAATATATCACCCATTGAACTGTTATTGGGATATCCG
>CAJOMI010000226.1 GCA_905235545.1 uncultured Lachnospiraceae bacterium
CCAAACTATCTTCCGCATCAATCTGCTCCTGCATCGCCCTTCTCCCATATAGAGATTATCATAGCAATCATTATTTTTTCTCGACTTTTTTGCTTTACAGAGGAAAACTATATAAAAAAACATCGCATTTGAGCAGATCATTTAAGCATGCCGGCAGCACTTCTATGGCATCCGGATTATTCGCTGCTGTCGGGATAAAGATTGCCTTTGCATTCTCAGGATTCTTATTTAACATTTTCAAAAAAGCTTGTTCGATTGTTTCTGTCTCCAATCCACATGATGTTAGCAAAACATTCATATTGCGCCTCCAATTCTTCCATTCATAATCACCATTTACCGGATAAAGCATATGCAGAAAGAAAATCTGTCCCTACAAAACAAGATCTGCACTAATCAGATCCGTTATCTGTTCCATCGACAGATCTTTACCTATTAGTGTTTCCTTGAATATGCCGGAGAGATCTTTCTCCCTCCACCATTCTCGCATCTCTTTTTCTCCAAACTCCATACATTTTTGTCTTGTGTTATGGCGTTTTAAAGTCTCCTCAAAAGGAATGTCAAAATAATAGGCATAAATTTGATCTTGATACAGATTTCTGGCGAACTCAAACAATGGCTGATACCAGTCAGCATACATAATACCTTCCAAAATCACAACTTCACAATGTTTGCTTCCATACTCCAATAGATTTTCCATCAGAGGTATAGCTTTTGTATCCGATCCATCCGTGACCATCAACATTTCTCTTCTTATAGCATCCTGTGAAATAACCATTGTATTTCTACCAAGTTTTCGTTGCAGATTCTTTGCTGTCGTAGTCTTCCCACTACCGGAATTTCCTCTTAATACAATCAGTTTTCCCATCTCTACTCACCTGTATAAGCAACCGCATCCACCTGAAAATGCAGTCCTTTTTCGCCTCCTCTGTCAGCGAAATTAGTCTGGATTGATTTTCTGACCGGATATTTTCCATGAAATCTTTCTTTGATCACTTTCTCCATAATAGGGATATTCCAAACGTCTCTGAATAGACAATCCATCTGAACCACATTTTCAAGAGTTAATCCCACCAAAGCAAGCCTACTCTCCATATGATCAAATGCTCCGTTTATCTGTTCTTCAATCGTTCCGTCCGTATTTCCAACACAGTATCCTAAATAGTAAAAATCTCCTGCCTTGATAATCCCTGAATGAGCCCATTCCTCGTTTACATCCATTCTAACAATTTCACTCATATCCCATAACCTCCATCGCGCTTTTGCGAACATATGTTCATTCCCACTCTAACATATATTATGATTTCAGTCAATCGAATTGTTTAGGTCACCTCATATAGTAAATTAACCTATTCTAATATCATCTGTCCACTAAGAACGCCTGTATGGAATGATATCTGTCTGAACTGCCTTAAACGAAATATATATTACTCGAATGAATTTATATCTCTTTCGTGAAGATACCATGTCGGTATCGGATTCGACATGTCAGCATACCATGTCAGCACTTCTTCTGCCTGATTTAACATCGTTTTTACTTCAGATTCTCCAAAAGGAATAGCCCAATAGACCGATGAGAGTGTATTGCTCGAAATATATAAAGCAAGCAGCTTCCAAAAATCCATTGGAACATCACTGCCAAAATAACCATTCACCATACCGGTAGCAAAGAGAGGGGATTTCTGGACACACCAAACAATTCTATTGAATTCTTCCCATGGATCCCCATAATCGTTGCGATTGAAATCGATAATACAAAGATCCCCATTACGGTCAACCATCATATTCCCAATATGAAAGTCGCCATGCTGATAAACCTGAGGTCTTCCATTCAGCAAATGTCGATTGGAGTTTATGTAGTCGATGAATGCCTTACCCTTAGGATATTTGATTGGGCATTCATCATACTTTTTGATTTTGATGTCTATTTTTCGATTAAATCTGACTGCCCAATCTTCCTGTGACGCCGGTGCAGAAATAGAATGAATCTTGTGCAGAATTCGCCCCGCCTCGAAACCAAATTCATATTGCTCATTGCTAGGTAGCAGTGGAATTAGATTTTCAGCGCTTTCTCCGTCAATCCAACTTTGGATGGAGTAAACACCTTCCTCGCAGATGCCAAATTCTATTGGTAGGCACATAGGTATTCCAAGGGCGGCAACGCGTTGCATCATCATGAATTCAGATTGCTTTGTATCATATTGTGTGATGTCAGAAATGCGTAAAAGAAACCGTGCACCTTTCTCATCAGTAATACAGTATTTTTTATCGCTTGACCAGCCTTCAAGTATTGGTTCTCTGTTTACGATATTCATAGTAGCCCTCCGGCAAACAGAAAGCTATCGCTCTGTTTGTTCAGTCATAATCCCCCAACGGATTCCAAACTTATCGACAAAAACAACTCGACAGGAGCTATATGGTGTTGCTTCCATTTTGTATATTGTCGTACTTCCCTCTTTCATGATTTCATATGCTCTCTGTACCTCTTCTTTCGTATCATACATAATGGTAAGGAAGTTAGAATAACAAGTCGTAAACTCGATATCGACATGGTCACTCATTATAATTCTTTGGTCTCCCAATACCAGTTCTGAATGATAAATATAATCTTTTTGTTTTTCGCTAAGAAGAGGCATATACGCCGGATCATTA
>CAJOMI010000227.1 GCA_905235545.1 uncultured Lachnospiraceae bacterium
CGGATTTGTATCCACACCGGGTGATGCCGATCACTATGACAGAACAGTAGGAGATATCGGTACACGTGATGAAATCTTTAAAGCATTCAAGAACGAAGTGCCGGCAGAATTCCAGACCCTGGTACAGGAGTTGAGAATTATGGCACCATGTAAGGCAACTTTCAATGAAGGTGAAAAATATGCAAATTACTTTGATGCATATATTAACCAGATCTGGGATACCTACAGAGATAAGGATCTCGTATTTACCTGTCAGGCAGGAACCTTTAAAGGACGAACCAAAGGAAATCAGTTGATCTTCAGCAAAGATGGCGGAGCGTCTGATATCGTGGTGAACAAGCCGACCACACAGGATGCCTTGGAAGGAAAAGGAACATTGGCAGCCGGAACCGATATCGAGAAGGTGGTAGAAGCTCAGCTTTGTGCGGCAATCAACAGAGGTATTGCACTGAATCCGGATAAGTGGGCAGATGCTTCCGCATTCTACAAATCATCTCCTGCAAACTTCTACGCCGGTTTCTTTCATAACCACTCAGTAGACGGTTTGGCATACGGTTTCTGTTATGATGATGTATTTGATTACAGTACATTGCTTCATTATACAAAACCGACCGCATTGGTTATCGACCTGAAGTGGTAATATACCGGATTATAGTAGAACGATGGTAACGGTTCAAGTAGCAATGTCATTAAGGGAAGCCGGACATTGCGGGACATGATATATCCCGTTGGAGAAGACATTTATGCAATAACAAATCAAAGCAGGCTTGCCTGCGATAAAGAGGAAGGGTGCAAGGTCTATAAGATCTTGCACCCTGTTACTGTTCAGACGCAATGTTATTAAGTTAAGCCGGACGTTGCCGGACATGATATATGTTTTCCATTTCGGGCACGCTTGCGCTTAACTTTGAACGCAACGGTACTAAACTCAGGACTCTAGTAGTCGTCCTTCGTTAAGTGCCGGCGTTCGCAGATAGCCCTACATGGTAAAACATATATCATGTCCGGCAACTGTGTATTGGCGAATCTTTAACTTAATGACATTGGTTCAGACGTACGCCACACTCGGTGACTGTTTACTGGCTAACGAGTGAACTGTAACTGCACCCTTTCCGTCACCTTATGCGCTACAATGTTTTCATGTACTTTTTTGAAAACATGTGATAAAATGAGCAAAGTGGCGGCTGTGCTTGCACAAGCCGACATTTTGCGAAAAAACGCACGGAGACGACAGTCGACGTGAAAATGAGCAAAGTGACGGTTGTGCCTATGTAAGCCGACATTTTGCGAAAAAACGCACGGAGACGACAGTCGACGTGAAAATGAGCAAATTAAAATTCTGAATGTAATGGTATAGGATTGGAGGTAGAATGAGATGAAAAAAGAGGATTGTTTATTTTGTAAAATAGGGGCAGGAGAGATTCCGTCTACGACGATTTATGAGGATGACGATTTTCGGGTATTTTTTGATGTGAGTCCGGCGAGCAAGGGGCATTGCCTGATCGTGCCAAAGGAACATTTTGATGATGTATTTGCTCTGGATGAGCCGACTGCGAGTAAGTTATTTGTGCTTGCGTCAAAGGTGGCGAGAAGTATGAAAAAGGAATTGAATTTAGAAGGTCTTAATATTGTACAGAATAACGGAACAATTGCAGGTCAGACCGTATTCCATTTTCATATGCATATGATTCCGAGATATGCCGGAGATACCGTAAATGTGAAGTGGATTCCGGGAGAGGCAGATACAAATGAATTGCAGGAACTTGCAAAGTCGATTGGAGATAATCTGTAATATGTCAGCATAGTTGACGCAAATCCCGCGCCAAGACTCGCGAGCGAGTCTTGAATGTAAACAGTCGTGCTGCATTTTTAAAATCACTGGTAGCGTTCTTGAGATAAAAGCGGATTAATTTGCAGGTATCATTTTGTATTAGTATTTGAGAGTTAGAAAAGCGAGAAAAAGATATGGGAAATCCGGTGATCACAGTCAAAGACATGAGTTTTGCCTACGGCAAAGAAGATGTTTTGACCAATGTCAATTTTATAGTGGAAGAACAGGAATACGTGGGTATTATCGGAGCAAATGGCGCAGGGAAGAGTACGCTGATGAAGCTCATTTTGGGAGAGCTTACGCCAACTAAGGGAGAAATCATTGTGGATACCGATTCCATCGGATATGTGCCACAGGTGGGGTTTCAAACGATGAGTAATTTCCCTGCCAATGTAGAGGAGATTGTACTGACGGGAATCTATCGGGAGATTGGGATGTTTCATTTTCCAAAGAGGCAGCATAAACAGATGGTGGCGGAAACATTGGATCTGGTCGGGATGAAGGATTATCGGAAACGGATGTTATCGGAACTCTCCGGTGGACAGCAGCAGAGAGTGTTGATCGCGAGGGCGTTGATCCATAAACCGAAGTTGCTCGTGTTAGATGAACCGCTTACCGGAATCGATAAGGAGGCGGGAGAAGTCCTCTATCAGCTTCTGGATAAGTTGAATAAAGAGCATGGAATGACCATTGTGATGGTGACACATAATATGGAGCAGGTTGCCAGATATACGAACCGATTCTATCATGTGAGCAATGGCAGTGTGCATCTGGACAAGTCCTCCATTTTGTGTGATGAGGTGGAAGGACAAGATGTTCATTTCCAAACCGAGACGATACGGAAGTGCCCAGACAAAGGGAGCTGTTCACAGTACTTCACGGCAGGTTGAGATCACCGTAAAAGAGGAACCTTACGATGCATCCTATAAAGGGAAAAGAGTCGGAAAAGATAAGACGGAACCGGATCCGGAAAGTAATAGATTGAGCAAGGTAAATGCAGAGGGAGAAATGCAATCGGAAGAACAACCGTCAAAGGATCCCGGGAAAGATGAAAAGGAGGATGCGTCATGCTAGACATATTTCAATATGCATTTATGCAGCGGGCATTTATTGTGGGAATTCTTCTGGCTATTATTATTCCGCTGATCGGAGTGATTGTCGTGCTGAAACGTCTTTCCATGATAGGAGATGCGCTTTCCCATACTTCTTTGGCCGGTGTGGCGCTGGGAATGATCTTAGGAATTAACCCGATCGTTGGAGCTGTAGTGATCTGTATCGTGGCAGCTTTTAGCATAGAAGCCATCCGGAAGGCTCTGCCGAGATATGCCGAGATTTCCATATCCATTATCATGTCGATTGGCATCGGACTTGCCAGCATTCTTTCCGGATTTGTGGAAGATAGTGCCGCGTTTAATTCCTTTTTGTTTGGAAGTATCATTGCAATCACAGATACAGAGGTGATTTTGGCTGCTATTGTGACGGTGATCGTGGTTGTAACATTTATTCTGTTATATAAAGAGTTGATGTTTATTATATTTGATGAACAGGGAGCAATCCTGGCAGGAGTGCCGGTCAGGAAAATTAATTTTGTGATCACTCTGCTCACTGCGATCACGGTATCGGTTGCGGCAAGAAGTGTAGGCGCCTTGATCGTATCTTCTTTGATGGTGATACCGGTTACCTGTGCGATGCAGGTTGCAAACAGTTACAAGAAGACGGTAATTTACTCCGTATTATTTGCACTTTTGTTTACGATTGTGGGATTGTTCCTGTCCTATTATCTGAATCTGAAGCCGGGAGGAACGATCGTGCTGACCGGAGTTGCGGTGCTGATTCCATTGATGATCAAAAAGAAGTAGAGATAGAGAAAGAGGGTACTTCCCGAATGGGAGTACCCTCTCAGACTGTAGACAAAGTCAGGGGTAATGCCCCTGATTTTGTTTTTGTCAAAAGATTAAAAACGGCTACAAACCCTTATATTTACTGGCTTTATTGG
>CAJOMI010000228.1 GCA_905235545.1 uncultured Lachnospiraceae bacterium
GATTGATTTGGAATTGCCCGAAAAGGCAGAGAGAGAAGAGGAGGTTGAGGAAGGTATGTGTAAAGCATTAGAAGATATCCGTGCGATGGGCATTGAGGAAGGCGAAGCCCTGGGAGAGGCCCGTGGCAAAGCACAGAGTATAATTGAATTTGCCAAGGAACTGGATTGGAGTACCGAGCAGATACTGCAGAGATTGCAGGATAAGTTACATATCTCCCCGGAAGAGGCTAAGGAATATCTGAATCGGTATCAGTAATTGGAGGTAGAGATATTAAAACTTAAGAGGAGTAGAGCCGTCTGATTGTATTTTATGCAAAATATATAGTCGGGACGGCTTTTTATATAACAAGATCCTGCAGCCAAGGGCAGAAAGGAATAGGAATTGAGCCTTGGCAACTATAAGGACTGGGTTTAACATAGGAGGAAAATATAAAATGAAGAACACAAAAATTTGTCCAAAGTGTAATGGAGATAATATAGTTATAATACGAAATGATGGCCATCCGGATGGTAGTAATGGTAATAACATTATGACAAAATCGACGATATTATCAGGGGTTGCTTTTGTGAAAAGATATATTTGTTGTTATTGCGGTTACACTGAGGAGTGGATTGACCAAAATGATATAAAAATGATAATGAATTCTAAAAAGATTCAAAAATAGAAATTGCAGGGATTTGCTGGCGAGCAATAGGAAGTATATAAGCAACTTTGTCTTGGCGATTCTTTAACTGAATGACATGATATCAGGGTCAAAAGTCCGAACCCACTTTGAGCTTGCTCGAAAGTGGGTGAACGACTTTATGACCCACCCCCACATGGAGCACGAAGTGGTGCAAATGCGCCACGAAAGTGCGGAATGCGGGAGGATTGTGGGAGTGCGAAGCACGGAACAATCCGGATATCGGCTTTTGACCCCAACATCATGACATTGAATCAGAATGAAAACAAGGACGTGAGAGGAAGGTACGATATGAGTTTAAAACACAAAAATAAAAAAAATGGCAAATACGGTTCGGATCATAAATCCACGGATAAGATGAGTGTGGGAAGCATTATGGCAGCGTTGCTCATTTCTTTCGTTTGGCTTTTCATTAACTATTATATAAATTATCCTGCTATCAATGTGCAGAGCACAGAGTTCTGGGAGTGGTTGACTTATAATTCCGTTATCGTAACACTTGTGTTCATATTCTGTGGAATTATAGGCAGGCGTGACAAAGATGGGAGGTTTGCAGAGTCTGTAAGGATGAATGTGGAATTCTTCTTTAAGAGAAAGGGTAGATTTCAGATCATACTGCTTTTTCTGATTCCAATCTGCTGTATTCTTGTTATCGTGTTTGGTAATCTTGCCGGAGCGCCTTTGTTTCATGCAAAGAGATATGCGAGTCTTTTGACAGTGGATAACAGAGATTTTGTAACGGATATTCCTGAGTCGGAGAATGTGGATAATATAGCACTGATGGACACGAACAGTGCAAGAATCTTCGGCGACCGAAAGATAGGCTCTCTTTCGGATGTGGTAAGTCAGTTTGAAGTGGAGGATGCTTACACCCAGATCAATATCGACAATAAGCCGATGAAGGTGGCTAACCTTAAATATGCTGATTTTTTTAAGTATTTAAGCAACAAGAGCGATGGTATTCCGGGATATATCACGGTCAATCCGGTGGATTCTACGGCAAAATACGTTAAACTGGACAAGGGAATGAAATATGTTCCGTCAGGATATTTTAATGATAAGATCATGCGGCATGTGCAGATGAATCATCCGACTAAGATTTTTGAAGGCTGTTATTTTGAGGTGATGGATGACGGAACACCATGTTATATATGCCCTGTGCTACATGCGAGGATAGGACTTTTCGGAGGAATGGATGTTAAGGGTGCAGTGATCTGTGATCCTGTGACAGGAGATATGCAGTATTATGATGTGGCGGACATTCCGACATGGGTGGACAGAGTATATGACGGAGAGCTTTTGGAGAAAAAGTATAATTGGTATGGGAAATATTCGAAGGGTTATTGGAATAGCATTGTCGGACAGAAGGGGTGTGTCCAGACAACGGATGATTACGGATATAAGACGATCGAGGATGACGTGTGGATATATACCGGTGTGACGTCAGTTACCGGTGATGCTTCTAATATTGGTTTTGTAATGATCAATCAGAGGACTTCGGAAGCCAGATATTATGCAATATCCGGTGCGGAGGAATATTCTGCAATGTCATCTGCCGCGGGTGAGGTACAGGAGAAAAATTATACGGCATCATTTCCGAGTTTAATTAACGTGGATGGAAATCCGACTTATATTATGGTTTTGGTCGATAATGGCGGTCTTGTGAAGATGTACGCCATGGTCAATGTGGAGCAGTATAATCTGGTTGCTACAGGTGAGTCTCAGAGTGAGGTTTTTGCAAAATACAGAAAGTTGATAAAGAGCGAAGGTATTGGTGGAGGCAGAAATACAGACGAGAAAAACGGTGCTGAAGATGTGACCAAAGAGGTTTCATTTGTTGTAAAAGATATTCAATATGTGACCACAGGCGGTGAGACATATGTGTATCTCAAGGATGACAAGGGCAATGTGTATAAGCAGTCGTTTGCAGAGGATGAGAATATATATTATCTTTGTCTCAGTGGGAGATGAGGTCAAAATGACCTGTGAGAGATTAGAGGACAGTGAAATTATGCAGATCATCTATGTGGAGATTGTTAAAAAAGGCGATTGATTTGCGATACGTTGTACCAGGACATCGTTCGCAAAATAACTGGACTTAATGCGAAGGATGCTTGCCTGACAGTGCGGTTATTTAAGAATCGGTGTACTAAGGGTGTCAATGGGGCCGGTATGACTGGTCTTGTAAATGTTGCGTTTACAAAACCATCAGCAGCGTCCCTGCCCCGATCAGTATACAACCAAACAGCGACTTCGCTGTGAACTCTTCATGGAGAAATACAAATGCCAGAATCAGGGTGATCACTACAGACAACTTATCGATCGGCACGACTTTTGACGCATCACCAATCTGTAATGCTTTGTAATAGCAGAGCCAGGATGCGCCTGTGGCTAGTCCTGAAAGAATTAAGAAAATCCAGCTCTTTTGACTGATTTCTTTGAGTCCGTGTTGTTGGTGAGTCAGAAAGACCATTCCCCACGCCATGACTAGGACGACCATTGTGCGAAGTGCCGTGGCAAGGTTGGATCCAACACCTTCAATCCCAATCTTAGCCAATATTGAAGTCAGAGCGGCAAAAACTGCCGAACCAAGTGCAAACCAAAACCACATATTTTATACCTCCTGTCATCTGATATAAATTCTGTTTTACAGGTTATTATATTCCTTTTTTCTATGTTTTCAATACCTACCTTGTATATCTGTTTGCAAAGTATCCGGAAGTGTTACAGTTCACTCGTTAGCCAGTAAAAAGTCACCGAGTGTGGTATATGTTGTCCAATGTAGGGCTATTTGTGAACGTCGGCACTTAATGAGCCGCCAAAAAGCGGCGAATTTAGTACCGCTACGTG
>CAJOMI010000229.1 GCA_905235545.1 uncultured Lachnospiraceae bacterium
ATATGGATGAGGCAGTTATTAAGAAAATACAACCGAATAGTATAGAGGCAGAGCAATCGGTAATCGGCTCCATGTTGATGGACAGAGACGCCATCGTAGAGGTGTCGGATATCCTGAAAAAGGAAGATTTCTATTACAGTCAATATGGTATGCTTTTTGAGGCAATGGTTACACTTTATAATGAAGGAAAACCTGCAGATCTGGTTACGGTCAGCAATAAATTAAAAGAGATGGGAGCACCGGAATCGGTCAGCAGTCTGGAGTATGTAGGGGAAATTCTGGCGACGGTTCCAACCTCTACACATGCCAAACAATATGCGCAGATTGTTCAGGATAAGGCGGTTTTGCGCAAGATGATCAAATTTACGGAGAAGACGACAGAACTGTGTTATGCAGGAAAAAGCGATGTGTCGAGTCTGTTGGAAGATGCGGAGAAAGAATTGTTTGACATCACACAAAAAAGAGGTGGTGGAGAAGACTTTGTGCCAATGCAGGATATCGTACTCGATGTTTTGGACACGATAGAGGCATCTGCGAAAAGAGGAAGTAAGATAACGGGTGTACCGACCGGATTTATTGATCTGGATGAAAAACTGACCGGCCTGCACGGATCGGAACTGATTCTGATCGCAGCGAGACCGGCTATGGGAAAGACGGCATTTGCTTTAAATATAGCACAATATGCGGCAATGAAAGCGGATGTCCCTTGTGCGGTATTTAGTTTAGAGATGAGTAAAGAACAGCTGGCAACCCGTCTGATCGCCATGGATTCCATGGTGGATTCGCAGGCAATCCGTACCGGTCAGTTGGTGGACTCCGACTGGGATAAGCTGATGGATTCTACATACCGCGTCGGTTCTACGAAAATGTTTATAGATGATACACCGGGTATTACGATTCCGGAACTCCGGTCCAAATGCAGAAAGTTAAAACAGACGGAGAATATTGGCCTGATCATTATAGATTATCTGCAATTGATGAATGGAACCGGTCGTTCGGAGTCCCGACAGCAGGAGATTTCGGAGATCAGCCGGTCTTTGAAGAAATTAGCGAGAGAACTGGATGTTCCGGTTGTTGCACTTTCGCAGTTAAACCGCGCAGTGGATAGCCGTGAAGATCACAAACCGGTTATGTCGGATCTGCGTGAGTCGGGAGCTATAGAGCAGGATGCCGATGTTATCATGTTTATCTATCGGGATGATTATTACAATAAAGAATCCACCAAGCCGGGGATTGCGGATATTATTGTAGCAAAACAGAGAAATGGTTCTACGGGTCCGGTTGAACTGGTCTGGCTCGGCAAGTATACGAAATTTGGAAATAAGGAGAAAGCAGGAAAGAAATGAGTGTAAGAGCGAAGGTTGCAGTGTGGGCAGGCAAAATAACAACCAAGGTTCTGAAGCTGACAGGCAGCGGCGGGACATCTCTGCCGGGAAAAGTGGTTTTGAAGATATGTCCGGATATTCTGGGACATCTGGCAAAGGATATGAAGATTATTTGTGTGACAGGAACCAATGGAAAGACAACCACCTGTCATATCATAAGGGATATGTTAGAGGCAAACGGCAATACCGTATTTTGCAATGATGCAGGCGCCAATCTGCTGGGCGGTGTAGTGTCAGCCTTTGTAAATGCGGCAACTTTTTCCGGAAAGGTGAAGACCGATTATGCGCTTCTTGAGTGCGATGAGGCCGCACTAAAAAGTATCGTGGAACATTTTGGCGATCTGGATGTGACGGCAGTTGTGACCAATGTGTTTCGGGATCAGTTGGATCGGTACGGTGAGGTGCTCACGACGGTTAACAAGATTCGTGCCGGCTTGTCCCAGCTTCCGAATGTAAAGCTGATTCTCAATGCGGACTGTTCTCTCACCACATCTTTAAGTGACCTCCCTCACAGCGAGATTCACTATTTTGGTGTAAATGGTCCTTTGTATGAGGGGACTTCTTCGGATATATCCGATGCGGTTTATTGTATTCGATGCAAGACCAAATACCAGTATCACTATCATACATTCGGACATCTGGGTGGATTTTATTGTGAGAAATGCGGATACAAACGACAGGATCCGGATGTCGCCCTGTTGGGAGTGAAGGAGTGGAAAGATGCGTCTTCTGTAGTGGAGATGGACGTATTTGGAAAGCAAGTGGAGGCAGAGGTGATGCTTCCGGGTGGATACAATCTGTATAATGCGTTGGCGGCGACAACGATCGCGCATCAGATCGGGCTTTCCGAGGAGAAAATCGTATCCGTCTTAGCCGGACTTACCACGCATTTTGGAAGAATGGAACAGGTTATGTTGGGAAAGGCTCCCCTTAATCTGGTTCTGGTAAAGAATCCGGCTGGATTTAATGAAGTGCTGCAATTTTTGATCCAACAAAAGCCAAGCGGTAATATCGTATTCGGACTCAATGACAACTATGCGGACGGAAAAGATATTTCATGGATTTACGACGTGGAATTTGAACGCTTGACGGAGGCGGCAGCGGGAGCAAAGCATTTTTATTTTACCGGCAAACGTGCCTATGATATGCAGCTTCGTTTGAAATATGCGGACTTTGATACCGGCAAGTTCAGTGTGGAAAAGGATTATAAAACGCTGATCACACAGAT
>CAJOMI010000230.1 GCA_905235545.1 uncultured Lachnospiraceae bacterium
CATAGCGGGCTATGTCGAGGCTTTTTGACCTGCGCTATTCGAGAAAGCAGGCAAGTTATTAGTCGAGTTAATTAGAAACTGAAGCACTAGCATTTCCACGAGCAGACCTTGGCGCGGGCGTCGGTACTTAATGAGCAGATAATATCTGCGAAATTAAAATCGTTATGCTTTGCGTGGAGCCAAATTCCTGAGAGCTTAACGAACAGCGTGAGTTTCGCTTGAAGGTATGCTTCGGCTCGTGTCTAGGGTGGAACTCTACGATATGTGAGACGAGCAAAGTCTGAATATACGTCTTGCATTTGCCTTTTTCAGATAAGTTAAGCATACCACAAATGGAGAAAAATGAACAGGAGCAAGCTGCCGATTTCTGCATATTTTAGTAATAAGTAAGGGGATAGCGTGATTTACTATGGGATTATTTGAAAACATCAATATAAGACAGATTGTGAGTGCGGCACTTTCTTATGATGCGATCATTGTGGATGTGAGACCGGAGAAGCGATTTCGGGAAGGACATATTCCTTTGGCGATCAATGTTCCGATGGAAAGGGTGGAACGCGGACAGATCAATCTGCCAAAGAGCAGGGTCATCATTGTCTATTGTGACACCGGCGGCAGCAGTATCCGTGCGGCAGGAATTCTCTCCCGGATGGGGTACAAGGTCATTAATTGTGTAGGTGGATTAAAAAATTACAAAGCTTCTTTAACTAAGTGAGAAAATCTGTTATAGTAAAGAGGTATATGTAGAGAATAACGGAAGATATGAGGAGATACACATGCAGGAATTCGAGTATATTGCGCCGTGCCATTTTGGATTGGAAGCGGTGCTGAAAAGGGAAATTCTGGATTTGGGATATGAGATTGTTTCAGTGGAGGATGGAAGAATCACCTTTAAGGGTGACCGGACAGCGCTTGCGAAGGCCAATATTTTTATCCGGACAGCTGAAAGAATTATGATAAAAGTCGGCAGCTTTAAGGCGGAGACGTTCGATGAATTATTCGAAGGTACAAAAGCGCTGTCCTGGGAAGAATATCTTCCGAAGGATGCGAAGTTCTGGGTGACGAAGGCGACGACGAACAAATCCAAACTGTTCAGCAGCTCCGACATTCAGTCGATCGTGAAAAAGGCGATTGTGGACAAGCTGAAGGGGATTTATCACATCAACTGGTTTGAAGAAGATGGAGCCGAGTACCCGATCCGTGTCTTCATTATGAAAGATGTTGTGACGATCGCGCTGGATGCGTCGGGGATCTCTTTGCACAAGAGAGGTTACCGGCAGCTGGTGGGGAAAGCACCGATTTCGGAAACGCTGGCGGCAGCGCTCATTTTGCTGACACCGTGGAAGAACGACCGGATCCTGGTGGATCCGTTTTGCGGAAGCGGAACATTTCCGATTGAGGCGGCACTGATCGGTGCCAATATCGCACCGGGAATGAACCGGGAATTTACCGCGGAAAAGTGGAAGAATATTGCCGAAAAGAAGGTGTGGTATGAGGCGATCACCGAGGCGGAGGATCTGATCATCCGGGATGTGAAGATGAACATACAGGGGTATGATCTGGATCCCGGCATTGTGAAATGCGCGATGCAGAATGCGAGGGAAGCGGGTGTCGAGGAACACATTCATTTCCAGCAGCGGGATATGCGGGATCTCTCCAGTCCGAAGAAATACGGATTTATTATCACGAATCCGCCCTATGGGGAAAGATTGGAGGATAAGGCGGATCTGCCCAAATTATACCGGGACATCGGAAAGAGTTTTGACCGGCTGGATACCTGGTCGAAGTATATTATCACATCGTATGAGGATGCGGAGCGGTATCTGGGGAAGAAGGCGACGAAGAATCGCAAGATTTACAACGGCATGATCAAGTCCTATTTTTATCAGTATATGGGACCGAAGCCACCGCGCGCGAGTGTGACCAAATCGGACTCTTAGGGAGTGCGAAGGCGGAGCAGAGAAAACGCCCCACGCTACAGGTTCGTGCAACGTATCGCATATGAATTATTGAAAAGCAGGCAATCGGAAATAAAACGAGAACAGGAGAGAGACTATGGAGAAATTGATATTTGCCACGGGAAACGAAGGAAAAATGAAAGAGATACGGATGATTCTGGGTGATCTGGATTATGAAATCCTGTCCTTAAAGGAAGCAGGCATCCATGCGGATATTGTGGAGGACGGAAAGACCTTTGAGGAGAATGCGGTCATCAAGGCGACGGCAATCAGCAAGATCGCAAACTGTCTGGTACTGGCAGATGACTCCGGTCTGGAAGTGGATTACATGGATAAGATGCCGGGCATCTATTCGGCAAGATGGATGGGTGAGGATACCTCCTACAGGATTAAGAATCAGAAGATCATCGACAATCTGGAGGGCGTGCCGGACGAGAAGCGGACCGCGAGGTTTGTCTGTGCCATTGCGGCAGCATTTCCGGATGGACGGGTGATCACGAAACGTGGCACCATTGAGGGAATCATCGGATATGAGGAGCGCGGAGAAAATGGCTTCGGATACGATCCGATCTTCTTTTTGCCGGAGTACGGCAAGACAACCGCAGAACTCTCTCCGGAGGAGAAGAACAAGATCAGCCACCGCGGAAAGGCATTGCAGTTGATCAAAGAGGAACTGTGAATGGGGTTCTGAATCGATGTCATTAAGTTAAGCCGGACGTTGCGGAAGCCGGACGTTGCGGGACATGATATATGTTTTCCATTTCGGGCACGCTTTCGCTTAACTTTGAACGCAACGGTACTAAACTCATGACTCCTGTGGTCGTCCTTCGTTAAGTGCCGGCGTTCGCAGATAGCCCTACATGGTAAAAACATATATCATGTCCGGCAACTGTGTATTGGCGATTCTAAACGCATGACTCCTGCGGTCGTCACTCGTTAAGTGCCGGCGTTTGCAGATAGCCCTACATGGTAAAATCATGTCCGGCAACTGTGCATTGGCGATTCTTTAGCTGAATTGCATTGGGTTCTGAATAGTTACCATATTTTTATAAAATTTTGTCTGGCTCTGAACCGATGTTATTCAAGTAAGGAATCGGTAACGTCCGGTTCCACGAAATGAAGTTGGCTCGGAACAATGAAAAATAAGGAAGGGAAAAAGAGATGCGTATACTGGTGATAAGTGATTCACATGGAAAAAATGATGACGTGAAGCAGGTGATCGAACA
>CAJOMI010000231.1 GCA_905235545.1 uncultured Lachnospiraceae bacterium
TATTTATCCGTTTTTCTTGACAGAAAAATAACAGATATAAAAAAGAAAAGAAAGAAAAAACGGATGAACGGTCATTTTACAAAAATGAACGGTTCATCCGATTCCGAATCATAATGCTAATCTTTTGTAAGGAATGGCAACTCCGAAAGCAATTTCAAAACCTTGATCATACTTAGCATTTACATAACAATCATCTATTATTTTTTGCAATCCGAAACACTTTTATGATATTCTAACCTTATCAGAAATGATTGTACACACAGAGTACAAAACTTTTTCCTATGGTATGGATATCGAACAGAAAGGAGTATCGTATGAATACACGAATATTACTGGCAGAAGATAATGACAACCTAAGAGAAGTACTGACGGATTATCTGGAAGATCAGGGATATGAAGTAGATTCTGCAGAAAATGGGATCCTTGCCTGGGAGGCATTTCAGGAACATCACTACGATTTGATCCTGTTAGATATTATGATGCCGGAAATGGATGGTTTCGAACTCTGTAAAAATATACGCAGACAGGAAGACGTTCCTATTCTCTTTCTCACAGCAAGGGTACAGGAACAGGATCAGCTCTACGGTTACCGGATCGGAGCGGATGACTATATTGTGAAACCTTTTTCGCTTCCGGTGCTTTTAGCCAAATGCAAAGTCATATTAGACCGGAGGAATCCTTGTGCCACCGCCGGTGTCAATATTTTAGAAGCAGGCGGTATCAAGATCAATCCGGATACCCGCCAGGTATTTTGTGACGAAAACGAAGTCAGCCTGCAGGCATTGGACTATGAAATGCTCTGCTATTTTATGCATAATCCGGGACGGATTTTTACCAGAGAACAACTTCTGTTAAAAATCTGGGGATACGACTACGAGGGGAATGACCGGTCCGTGGACACACACATAAAAAAACTTCGAAAAGCCTTGGGGAAATATGGAACCTATATCAAAACTGTAGTGAAAGCAGGATATAAATTTGAAGTTTCATGATAACTTTTCAACAGATACTTAAATTCTAATAATGCAGAAAGGAACTATATATGCAAAAAAAGAAAATCGTTTATTTATCCACTATTATAAAAAAAGAGCGAAAAAATTTAGTACTCATTGAAGCAATTTTTCTTCTCCTGATGATTGCTGTTGGATGTGTCATTTACAGCCTGTTTGAACATTCCGAAAAAGAAGCAATCCGTAATGGAATATATGAACTTAATCTTCAACTCCGATATATGGATCCAACAGAACGAACTTATGCAAATATTCTAGAAACGTTATATGAGAATCTGCCTATAGATGATCCAATTTCCGATAACTACGGACTGACATTGCAATTTTATGATAATAAAGATGATATCACTCAGGATTTTTCTGACAGTCACATAGATCTTCTCTTTTCTATGGTCGATGAGGATGCAGAAAAAGATGCATTTGTGAACCTCTACGAATATTTTGATGACGATCAATTGGATGCTTTGCTGCGTTTCTATCAGAAAAACAAGACAACATCCAATATTGACATCACTAAAATAATGGGTTTTTACGAATCCGGCTGCACTCTTGTCCCTACGGAAATTTTATTCGAAAGCTACAATGTAGACTCCGATGAAATCACTACGTTTCATCTGGGCAATCCGAAGTCCGGGCAGATCACGCTATATGATATTGAAAATCAAACAAACACTGAATCAGAGATACTCGAACCAATCATATGTACCATGAATACCAATAAAAAAATTCTGAACAAATTAAACCAGATTCAACTTCAGCGAGGCAACTTCATATATGAAGAAGGAAACGGAATGCACATCGGCGGTTCGATAATTGTAGAAAACAGAGAAAATCCTCTTTTTCACTACACAGAATACTCCATGTATATGCTTGAAGATACTGATGATTACTATGCTATGAAGCTATCTGTTAATCTCGGTTCTATTGTATGGAACAACGAAGAATTTGTCAGCTATTTTTGGGGCACCCTTATTCTGATACAGTTCTTTGCCATCCTTTATATGATCAGCTTTGTATATTTTCAAAACCGGCAACAGGAGCTTACTACATCCAGAAACCTTTTTATCAACGCTATGGCTCACGAATTGAAAACACCTGCCGCTGCCATACAGAATACCGCAGAATATCTCCAGATGGGTGCCCGTCCGGAAAAACAAACCCATTATCTGCAAATGCTGCAGCAGGAATCGACACACATTAACCACTTGCTTAATCAGATGTTAACCTACACCCGGATCAACGACCGGGCATACCACCTGAATCTGCAAAAAACCAATTTAAAAGAACTGGCAACGGATGTCATAAAATACCATCAATCTTCGATTCAGAGCAAACAGATCACAGTCGAGTGGATGGAACAGGATAACAAAAATGTACGCTGTGATCCCGAATTGCTCCGAATGGTATTAGACAATATGATCTCGAACGCCATAAAATACGGTAATGCCAATGGATGTATCCGCATTACCTTACAAAAAAAAGGAATTGCCATTTACAATGACGGTCCTCAATTACCTGAGGAAGCTCTTGCCCAAATCTGGGATCCTATGTACCGTACGGATAAAGCCCGGGTAAATGACGGTTCAACCGGAATGGGTCTTGCCGGAATCCTGAATATGCATAAGGCAACCTATGGTGTACAAAACAAAGAAAATGGTATAGAATTCCATATTTCCTTTTAGGCATAGTGGCTATATGGTGCATGACATGGGGTTGCATATCGTTGCATCGATATGTTAAATCCATCTCGTCAAACCCAAACGAAAGAGATTAGTGACACAGACATTTGCACTGACTTATTCCCTCCATATCATGCATTTTCTTCGGTAAATATTTTACACTTACTTCAAATTAACAGTTTGCATGTTTGCCACTGTAAATTATAACCGATTTGAATTTACAATTCCGAAAAACAATATTAACGTCATATTCCAACTTGTCTGCATGCTGAATACTATTAATTTCAATATACAATCCAAAAATGTTTTCTTCTCTGTAAAAACCGTCGCTTATTCTATTGACAAATTCAGCAAAAATTCTATAATTAACTTTAAAGTAAATTACTTTTATTTCATTTAAAGGAGATGATACCATGCACGAAACCTTCATCGGCAGAGAAAACGAACTTGC
>CAJOMI010000232.1 GCA_905235545.1 uncultured Lachnospiraceae bacterium
TCCGAGCGGATATATCGTTGCAGACGAGACGGGAAAGACTTCCGCGGATGGATTTTTTGCGGCAGGAGATGTCCGCACAAAAACGCTGCGGCAGGTGGTAACCGCAGTCTCAGACGGAGCCAATGCGGCAACCTCGGCAGAACAGTATATAAGGCAGGCGTAGTCGTCAAACGCAGGTGGAACAATATATAAGGCAAGCCTAGTGTCAAACTTTGATGGCATGATCCGATTATAAAGTTGGCAATCGCGCCCGGTAATGATACAATACATCCAGGGGACGATCTTAAAAAGATGGATATGGAGGTGTCAGTATGACTTTTTATGAATATAAGACTCGAAGCTCTCTTCCGGGATGGAAATTCAAAAAAGTAGTGCAGGAAGATATATTAAACATTGTATATATTCATCCTTTAAAACAACGGTTGGTTGCAGATATTGTGAAGGCTGCGTATAATGATGTGGGAGTGAAGTCAATACGTGTGTTTGGAAGTGCGATTACAAATCGATGCGATCCTGAGAGCGACCTGGATCTTTGTATAGAATGGAATTTTGATTGTTATGATGAGAATGGAGTTTTAGTACCGGAAACGGTTTGCTTCATGAGGCAGATATCGCTACTTTCAAACGGAAATTGTGATGTTGTACATTATCAATATTTAGGAGGAACTGTCGTGGAAGAAGCTGCTAAAGGAGGTGTTTTGGTTTATGTGTCTGATGTTGAACCGGAGTAAGGTTTCTTTGAAGAAAGCGAAAGATGCTTTAGAAATATATGAGATATGTAATGGTGAAGAATGGCTGGATAGTGCGTGTTTTGATTCCCAACAAGCAATAGAGTTTCTGTTAAAGGGAATTCTGTTGGAATATGGAGTTTATTTTGAAAGATCGCATGATATTGGATATCTGGCTTCTTTGCTCAATGAATCGGGTTTTGTTTTTTCAAGAATGGATGAACTGATCTTGTTGGCTGGAACAATAACTGCATGGGAAGAGGGAGGCAGATATGGACAGGGCATCAGAACATCGGTTGACACAGTTCACAGAATACATAATATTTATAAAGAATTGTTGGAAACGTTTTTGGAAGATCAGGCAGAACAACAAAAAGACCACTGAGCAGAAAACTGCACATTATATAAGGATGAAAACCTCGGTTTCGTATAAGAAATCGGGTTTTTTTTGCGTGAAATTGACCGTTACGGACAGGAATGGTTCGATGCAAGTCGAAGCTTCTTTGACCTGCGGACTTGAACCTTCGAGCGGTATCATATGGGTATTCTAATGTCTCGTATCTCGACAAGAACTGCTCCAAAAGGTTAAGTTTGTATAGGACACAAACGAAATCACTTGTGAAGAAAGGAGGCTCATATGAGTAAATATCAGTACACTACCCTGTATAACTGGTCACGAAAGGAGTAGTAGCTATGGGAAATGCAGGTGCCTGATGAAAATATCTTCATTGACAAGCAATCGGGGAAGGACTTTAATCGTCCGCAGTATAAAAAGCTGCTGCGCAAGGTAAAGGAGGATGACCTGATCTATATCAAGAGCATTGGCCGTCTTGGAAGGAACTACGATGAGATACTCGAGCAATGGAAGGTTCTTACCAAGGACAAGCGTGTTGATCTGTATGTCATTGATATGCCGTTACTCGATACCCGCAGTGAGAAAAATTTGCTGGGAACATTTAGCAGCGACCTTGTGCTTACATTATTGTCAGATGTTGACGAGAACGAGAGAATCAATATCCGCCAGAGTCAGGCGGAGGGCATTGCCGCCGCAAAAGCACGGGGAGTTCATTTCGGAAGGCGTCCCAATCCATTGCCTGAGAACTTCTACGAGGTTTATCAGAAATGGAAGATGAAGAAAATATCAGTATCGGAAGCTGGTGCGGTATGCCCCAGACCACCTTCTTTGACAAGGCTAAAGCATACGAGAAATCCACTTTGCCGAATGAGATCTAATCTTCGGAATTATGTACTTTTCCGAATGGCTAATTTTTATGCGGATATCGGCTATCATATTTTTCCTGAAAATGTAGTTTATTCTTGACTTTGTGGGGAGTTTTCAATATACTATAGCATGTGTGGTTATGCCCAACAGGAAAGAATTTAAAATTCGGAGAAGTACACTTTTACAAATAAAAGGGGTAATCGTAAATGGTATTTAGCTCATCCGTGTTTTTGCTTATGTTTTTGCCTATTGTATTTATAAGCAATACACTAATAAAAAAAGAGTATTCAAATTATCTGTTGTTATTAGCAAGCCTTGTTTTTTATGCATGGGGTGAGCCATATTTGGTGCTACTGATGATAATTTCAGTAATATTAAATTGGCTCATTGGATTAGCTATATACAGATCACAGGGAAAAGTCAGAAGGCTTTTTCTTGTTATGGGGATAGTTTGTGATTTAGGGATTCTTGGGTACTATAAGGATTTTTTGCAGAAACGGTGAATTTCCTTTTAAAAAGGGAGTTGCTGCCGGTTGTTAATATAGCATTACCGATAGGCATATCGTTTTTTACATTTCAAGCAATTTCATACATTGTAGACGTTTATAGAGGCGAGACGGATGCATCCAATAATTTCGTAAATGTTGCATTGTATATATCGTTTTTTCCGCAGTTAATTGCCGGACCAATTGTTAAATACAGAGACATAAATAAACAAATTGAGAATCGATCAGTTTTCCCAAAGGATGTTTCTGATGGATTTAAGCGGTTTATATATGGATTAGGTAAGAAAGTATTAATTGCGAACACATTGGGGTTATGCGTTGACACCATTTACGCATATAACATCACAGTTATAGACTGTAAAACAGCTTGGATTGGAGCATTAGCATATACATTTCAGATTTATTATGATTTTTCCGGATATTCTGATATGGCAATAGGTTTGGGGAAAATGTTTGGGTTCAAAATTTTGGAGAACTTTGAGCATCCGTATTTATCACAGTCGATATCTGAATTCTGGAGAAGGTGGCATATTTCATTAGGCTCTTGGTTTAGAGAATATGTTTACATACCTCTGGGTGGAAACCGAAAAGGTAAGGTTAGAACATATATAAATTTGATAATCGTATTCTTTTTGACTGGTTTATGGCATGGTGCAGATTTGTCATTTATACTATGGGGACTTTATCACGGATTTTTTACCATTTTGGAAAGAATAGGATTGAAAAAAGTCTTGGATAGGACAAAAATAATCCCAACAATCTATACGTTTTTTGTTGTAAATATTGGATGGGTGCTGTTCAGAGCCAATGATACATGGACAGGTTTAAGATACATCGCTCGCATGATGCCTTGGAGACATCGGGATATACAGTTTATAGAAACATGGAATTATATGGATAGAAAAACAGTATTTGTTTTTGCGTGCGCAGTTATTGGCATGGGATTTATAAACAGATTTGCGCCAAAACGAGTAAAGGATTTATGGAGTGGCTCAGTTGTTGAAGCAGTCTATTGTATTCTGGTATTGATATTATGCTTAGCGGCTATAGCAAGTGATACATATAATCCATTTATATATTTTCAGTTTTAGGGGATATAAAAATGAAAGAAAAGAAAGCAGGACGAGTGATTATTCTTATTGCATTCGCAGTAATAATATGTTTCTCAAAAGGAATTTGTTTTTTTACAGAAAAGTTTTTTGATACGGCAAATTATGAAAATCGGCAAATGGCAACTCAGCCAAGATTAACGCTTGACACTTATAGCACCTATTCCGAAGATTATACAGCATATTTTAATGATAATCTTCAGTTTAGAAATAGTCTTATACAGCTGAACTCATATATTGATTATTTTGTATTCGGTAAATCTTCCAGTGATTACGTTATTGTCGGGGAAAACAATTGGCTGTTTTACGCTAGAGAAGACGATGGAAGTCCTATAAGTTGTTATCAAGGCACAAATTTATATACTGAAGAAGAACTTGCTGCTATTGCCGAAAATTGTATAAATCAGCGGAATCTATTATTAACGCAAGGGAAGGAATTTGTAATTTTCATTGCGCCAAATAAAGAGCGAATATATAGCGAGTATATGCCAAAACAGTATGGCATTCCAGCAGATAATTATGGTGCTTTGCAAATATATCAGTACCTAAAGGAAAATACAGATTTAAGAGTAGTTTATCCATATGATGAGATAATGGATGCAAAAAAGAATGTAGATGAAAACATATGGTATAAAACAGATACACATTGGAATTATATAGGTGGGTATGTAGGAGCATCAGCATTGATGAAGGAGCTTGGCATAGAAATGCCAAAAGTTAATAGTGGAGAAATAAAGATAAATACTCTTGGAGAAACATCCGGAGACTTAGCAGGGATGCTTAATTTAAGAAAGCAACTAAGCTTTGCTGACACGGAGTATAGTATTGAAGGATATGATTTGCATGACAGAGAGGAAATAGAGTTGGATTTTAGTGGTATGATAAGATATCATGCGACAAATGCCGATCCAAGAAGTATTTATGTGATACGAGATTCTTTTTCTTCACATATGGCATTGTATATTGGAAGCCAGTTCACAGACAGTTATTTGCGTCACCGTGGATCCTATTCGTATGACGATTTGGCGACATGTAATCCAGATATAGTTGTTTATGAAACAGTTGAAAGATATGTAGGTACTCTGGCTGCTTTTTCTATACAATAAAAAGCAATAAGAGTTTGGAAAACAATTTCAAAGTAAGGTTTCAATATTAAATATGTGAAGTAAAAATAGTTTTACCGCAGACGGCGGCGATTGATCTTAGCAGATTATCGTCACCGTCTTTTTTGTGTAACAGTCTTTTAATACCCCCCCTGCTATGCAGGGGGGACAACAGCTGCTTTAGCTTACAGTGAAATACCTCCAGTGCTATAATAACTTTGGTTCGCCAACCGAGTTAAAAGCAGAGGAGGTAGTCCTAATG
>CAJOMI010000233.1 GCA_905235545.1 uncultured Lachnospiraceae bacterium
AGATACCCTTACACTTAGCCGGATATTTCTTATTCCATGCACTGTAATATTTTTTCATATACTTCTTCGCCAGAGAATACGCCTGACTCTTGGTATTACCCTCCGGGGTTGTCGTTCCGCTGATCTGCACACCGGAAGGAGATGAATGAACCAAAACCACACTGCCATCCGGGCACTCGCCGATCACGATCCAGACATGACCGGAGGAACTCATGATATCTCCTGCCTTGTAATCTTTGACCTTCTTTGCAGACCGGTATATGCCAAAGCCCATATTTGCAAATTTCTCCGCCTGTTTGGATGCGGACCAGACATAGCCCTTCTTGTTGTTCTTCGTGTTCAACACATTGTACACAGTCCAGCCCACATAGCCGGAACAATCCAACCCGTCGTGAATCCGGTACCGGTAATTCTGATAATTATAGGAAGCCGTTTTCCCCGCAGCAAACTTTCTCCATGCAGGGCTAAGTCCAATCTGCTTTGCTTCCTTTCCCGCTGCCGTATCCGCCTTATTCCATCCACCGCCCCAGACATACATGGTGGAACCGATCGGAGCGATCGCAGTTTGCAGAAAGTTTTTAACGGTAGACGTGCCCTTTTTTGCGACAGTCGTTGATACCTGCTTACTCTTCTTGCCGTATACTATATTTCCTTTTTTATTTTTCTTATATGGTCGGATATAATAATGATACACCTGTCCGTCCTTTTTGCCGGACAGTATCAGCCTGCAGCCGGTTGTCTCTTTGATCTTCTTATAGGTGAGCGCCTTTTTACCGGACTCCGTCTGTGTGTCAGTACCGACCTGTTCCTTGCCGTCAGTGTTTTCGGCCAAATCCGGCACTTCGATTGCCTCATACACTTCATAACCGGAAGCACCCTTTACCGGCTCCCAGGTAACGGCGATCTTTTTCTTGACAGCAGTTGACATAACACCAAGTGGTTTCTCTTTTGTAAATGAAGTTGCCGCGTAACTATTGAAAGAATGAAAAAGAATCATAATCCATACTATTCCAATAGTTAACATAATATTACACGTTTTTTTCATCTGTGCTCCGTCCTACTCATCCAAATGAATTCCTGCAAGCAATGCACCAAACGGGTTGTTCGGAATCTCTTCGCTCTTATAGTCAAACTCCTCTATCACATCCGTCACGATATCCGAAGTATTGGTCTCCACGTCCTTGATGCTCAAGCTGATCTTTCCATCCTTCACTTCCAGCACCTTCACCCTGACCTTCTGACCGACAGAAAGGACCTCTGAAGGTTTCTTGATCCGCTTCATGGATATCTTGGAAATGTGAACCAGTCCGGTCAATCCATTGTCCATCTGTACAAATGCCCCATACGGCATAAGAGATTCCACCGTTCCCTCAAAAATGGATCCCGGTACGATCATTGCCATCTTTGCCCTGTCATTCTCTGCTTCTCTCTCCTTCAATACCGCTTTGGCAGAGAGCACCAGCTTCTTTGCGCTCTCATCCACAGTGATCACTTTCGCCTCCACCTGTTTTCCAATGTATTCATCCGTATCTTCCACATAAGTAAGTGCGAGCTGGGAAGCCGGGATAAACGCGCGTATTCCCTCCAGATAAGCCACCACACCGGCGTTGACACTCTCTTTGATCCTGACCGTTACCACTGTCTCCTGTTCTTCCAATTCCTTTAAATGTTCCCATGCCGATATCTCATTGGCCTCTTTCAGGGAAAGTTCAACATTTCCTCTCCCGTCATCGGTCTGAAGAACGATTGCCTCCACACTGTCACCGATCTTCAAGTCCCGCATTGCCGAAAAATCCGGATCATCCGAAAGTTCTGATAACGGAATCACGCCCGGTGCATAGTAACCAAGATCCAATGTAACCTCATCATCGTTAATGTCGACGATCATCCCTTTGATCCGTTCACCCTCTTTGATCACCCGAAAAGAACTGGTCAGTTCTGCTTCATAATCTGCCATACTCTCATTTGCCATCTCTAAGTACCTCCATTTATTACTTTCTACCTCTGATTGTATCAAAAGCGGCACGCTTCATCAACACCTAATTACCGCATGTTCAGCAATGTCCGGCATAAACAAATAACATGGAACAAATTTTCATTTTCCGTAACACATTGCAGATCAATGCATATTATATCAGTGTAAAGAAAATTGGAGGTATCCTTATGGGAGACTTATCAGCAACAGGCGGCTGTGGAAACAACGGCATTGGTGGAAACAGCTGCTGCACATTAATTATCATCCTCCTGCTCCTCTCCAGCTGTTGCGGAAATGATTACGGCTTTGGTGGATTGTTAGGCGGCAATGAGGGTTGCGGAAACGGCTACGGCGGAAACAACTGTTCCTGCATTATCATCATCTTACTTCTTCTCTTCTGTGGCGGAAACAACGGCGGTTGCGGTTGTGGCTGCTAATGACGTTCCATCCGCAAGGGGCCATTCCGGGCCCCTTTCTTCTATTGTCTTAAAGCTGTTACAGTTAAGTCGGACGTTGCCGGACAGGATATATGTTTTCCATTTCGGGCACGCTTTCGCTTAACTTTAAACGCAACGGTACTAAACTCAGGGCTCCTGTAGTCGCCCTTCGTTAAGTGCCGGCGT
>CAJOMI010000234.1 GCA_905235545.1 uncultured Lachnospiraceae bacterium
GAACTGAGTCAGTATGAAAGTCCATTACAGGAAGTGAGGGATTCACTTTGACATCCCTATCAAAAAAGATAAGGTGGCAGAGTTAGAAGCAGATATGGAGGCTCCGGATTTCTGGAATGATGTGGAGCGTTCCAATGAAGTGATGAAGACCGTCAAGAATCTGAAAGATACATTGGCGGCGTACGATACGGTTGAGGAAGAATACGAGGAACTTGGCGTATTGATCGAGATGGCAGATGAAGAAAATGATTCCTCTCTGGTTCCGGAGATTGCCGAATTGTTGGAGCAATTTAAGGAACATTTTGAAACATTGCGGATTCAGACGCTTCTGTCCGGTGAGTTTGACAAGGACAACGCAGTGGTGACGCTTCATGCGGGAGCAGGCGGAACTGAGAGCTGTGACTGGACCGGAATGTTGTTTCGCATGTATTCGAGATGGGCGGAGAAGAAAGGTTTCAGCACGGAGATATTGGATTATCTCGAAGGCGATGAGGCGGGTGTCAAATCCGTCACCATGCAGATCAACGGAGAAAACGCTTATGGCTATCTCAAATCCGAGAAGGGTGTACATCGCCTGGTGCGCATTTCACCTTTCAATGCAGCGGGGAAAAGACAGACATCATTTTCTTCCTGCGATGTGATGCCGGATATTGATGAGGATATTTCCATCGATATCAAGGATGATGATCTGCGGATTGACACATATCGATCCAGCGGAGCGGGTGGACAGCATATCAACAAGACATCTTCGGCAATCCGTATTACACATTTGCCGACGGGGATTGTGGTGCAGTGCCAGAATCAGCGCTCGCAACATCAGAACAAGGACAAGGCGATGAAAATGCTGATGTCCAAACTCTATGTGTTAAAACAGCAGGAGAATCAGGAGAAATTAGATGATATCCGGGGTGATGTGACGGAGAATGGATTTGGCTCGCAGATTCGTTCTTATGTTATGCAACCGTATACTATGGTGAAGGATCATCGGACCGGTGCGGAGATCAGCAATGTAAACGGAGTTTTAGATGGCAACATTGATCCGTTTATCAATGCATATCTGAAATGGACAAGTCTGAATCAAAAAGACAGTGAGGAATAAACGCACGAGACAAAGGAGGTAGTCATGGCTAATATTGCAGTGTTAGGATATGGAACAGTTGGTTCCGGTGTGGTGGAAGTGATCAATACAAACCACGATATAGTGAATAAAAAGGCTGGAGAAGATATTCAGGTGAAATATGTTCTGGACCTTCGGGAATTTGAGGGGGATCCGGTACAGAAGATTCTGGTTCATGATTTTGATATTATTTTACAGGATCCGGATGTGGATGTTGTAGTAGAGGTTATGGGAGGTGTGGAGCCTGCATATACATTTGTTAAGAAATCATTGCAGGCGGGCAAGAGTGTATGTACTTCCAACAAAGAACTTGTTGCAAAACATGGAGCGGAACTCTTGGCGATTGCAAAAGAACATAACCGTAATTTCCTGTTTGAAGCTTCTGTCGGTGGAGGAATTCCGATCATTCGCCCGTTGAACACATCTCTGACTGCGGATGAGATCACGGAGATCACCGGTATTTTGAATGGAACAACCAACTATATTCTGACGGAGATGGCTGAAAAAGGTGCTGCGTTCGAGGATGTCCTTAAGGATGCACAGGATAAAGGTTACGCAGAACGTAATCCGGAAGCAGATGTTGAAGGATATGACGCCTGCCGCAAGATTGCAATTCTGACTTCATTGGTTGTAGGTGAACAGGTGGACTATGAGGATATCCATACAGAGGGAATCACGAAGATCACAGAGAAAGATTTTCAGTATGCAAAGGCCCTGGGTGCATCCATTAAGATATTTGGTACCAGCAAAAAGATTGATGGAACCTTTTACCCGTTGGTCGCACCGGTCATGATCGGCGGCAATCATCCGCTGTTTGGTGTGAATGGCGTATTTAATGGAATTTTCGTTCACGGCAATGTGCTGGATGACGTGATGTTCTACGGAAGAGGAGCAGGTAAACTGCCGACAGCGAGTGCAGTTGTTTCGGATGTAGTGGATGCTGTGAAAAATAAGGATTCCAATATCAAGACTATATGGGAACAGAAGAAATATACTGTGGGCAGGTTCGAGGAACTTCCGAACCGGTTCTTTGTCCGAGTGAAGGATAACGGCAATCAGGATGCGATTGAAAAAACTTTTGGAGAGGTTCGATATGTCAAGGCTCCGGAAGTACAGGGCGAGATTGCGTTTATCACAGATACGATCAAAGAGGGAGAATTTGCAAAACGTATCGCAGCGTTACCGGATGTGTATAGCGTGATACGTGTTGACTTGTAATTGCCCGGCAGATGTTCAAAAGAAAACAGATCTGCTGCCCGGATCTGAATCCGTGTGTGAGACGCAGGAGCACGTCTTGAATTGGTTCATTGTAAATTTTTATTGACCAATGGAATAAAATGTAGTAACCTAGGCTAAGTGACTTTAACATGTAGGAGGAAACAGATCAAATGTTAATCGTAAAGAAGTTTGGCGGTACTTCGGTTGCAAACAAAGAGAGAATGTATAATGTTGCAAATC
>CAJOMI010000235.1 GCA_905235545.1 uncultured Lachnospiraceae bacterium
CGTCACCTTGGATCGGGATGGATTGGGGGCGTTAAGAGATATGACCGATGAATCATTTATGACAGACATAGATATTCTTTGTAAGGAACATGAAGAAGCCATGGCGGAGAAGGACAGAGCAGCGGATAAGAAGTTGATCAAACAGGTTTTGCGCAATTATGAAAAGGGAAAAACGCCGGAGGAGATTGCGGATGATCTGGTGGAATCGGTTGAGCATGTGAAACAGATCTGTAAGGCTATAGAGTCTGTATCGGATAAAGAGAATGTGGATGAGATTTATAAGAGACTTAATAATTAGAAGAACGTAAGCAAATCCCCTGTGTAAATGGTAGATTGCGCGGTGTTTAATCATATTGTAACCACCGATGATCACACAGGGGATTGTTATATCTTATTATTTCAGATATCCTACGGAAGACTTTGAGGATGTCTATTGGGCTTCTCTTTGGAAGAGAGGAGCGTATATCTCAGACGGGGGTCATCTTCGTCTGAGATATATCGGGGAGTTGAAGAATGGTAAAACAGATAGTTAGAGATCCGCTCTTACTGCAGCAAAAATCTGAACCGGCAACGGAAGCAGATAAGCAGGTGATCGTGGATCATATCGGTACATGAGATTGAAAAATTGAGGCCGGAATACAATAATAAGAGGGCAATGTGTTTTATCTTTCATCTGACTCACTGAAAAGAGAATCGGATAGAGAAAACACTACTTAGAGGATATTTTCTAAAGAAACTTAGAAGACGTCCTCTTGTTGCGTTATGGATAAATAAAAACAAGGAGTGTGCTTATGAGTGAGAACGGCAAAATTAGAAAAGAAATGAAAAAATATGTCCGCTATGCTGAGAAAAAGTGGCGATTGAGCAGATGAAGGTTTTGGCGAAGTTAAATAAAGTTGTATAGGTCAAAAAATTTAAAAAGAGTTTACTTTCTCGCTTCTGAATCATATAATTAAAGCGTAGAAGTAAAGTATGGAGGTGAAAGATGAACCAAAAGATGAACCAAAAGAACAAGAAGAACAACAAGAAAATCTGGATAATTGTGGCAATAGTTGCAATAGTTGTTGCTATTTTGAATATGATCCCAATGGTTTATGTCGCCTACCATGTATGGTTTCGTTATATGTTTGATTTCGGAAATGAAGATCCGAGATACGATGCGAGGTTTGACTGGATGATGGCGAAACCGGTGAATAAAGGAGACCCTGCACTGGCAGAGGAATGCATCAAAGATATGGAAGAAAGATATGGCACAGGGTTTCATGTATTGGGATATGCATATATGTATCATTCAAACACAGGAGAACGAGAATTGTCGACGATTTATGTTTACTCCGACGATTATCCGCAGGTTGTTTGTTCCTATGATTTGCTCAAAAATTATGATGACGATCCCACGGATCGGTATCCCTTGGAGGTTTCAGCATGGGAGCGGAAAAACATGCTGTATGATATTGCGGAAGAATCAGGGTTGGATATTAAATTGATGGCCTTTGGTGTTTCCTGGTCAGATGATGAAAATATATTGACTGGGGATATGTATGCCAACGAGAAAATAAGTGAAGAAGATATCAGACTTTTGTTTGAAAAGATAAAGGAAAAAATGGAGGTTGACAAGATCTCTTTTGATGTATACCGGACGCAAAGGGGAACGAACAGAAGATTTAAACAGGAAATGCGCGGTTTAGGATTTATTTCCAATGAGTCGAGTATGGAGAACCATTTGGGAAATTGGAAAAAGTATATTGTTGAAGCCGACACGTCAGGAATTCGGATGGAGTTGAAATGGGAACAAACCAGATGATATAATGAACATGCAGATTTAAGTAAGTTTATTAACATGGAGGGGTTAAATTGAAAACGCTGGTGGTTTATTTTTCGTTGGAAGGCAACACCGCTTATGTAGCGGACAAAATAAAAGAAAAAACAGGAGCTGATTTGCTTCGTCTCGTACCGAAGAAGGCATATCATGACAAAGGTTTTGCAAAGTTCTTTTGGGGCGGCAAGAGTGCGGTGATGGCAGAAAAACCGGATCTTGAAGAGATAAGTGTAAATTTGGATGAATATGATCGGATTGTTTTTGGCTTTCCGGTATGGGCATCGAACTTCACACCACCGCTTAGAACTTTTATCGAGGATAACAGAGAGCGGCTTAAGGGCAAGCAGTTTGTAGCCTTTGCGTGTCAAAGCGGAGCCGGTGCTGAAAAGGCTTTTGCCAAACTTGCTAAGTGCTTGGGAATTGACGATTTTGCAAAGACTGCGATATTCATCGATCCCAAGAATAAAGAAAGTGCGGAGAAGAACGAGCAGATTGCGGAGTTTTGCAAGGCACTGTGATCTTGAACCCTAAGTATTGCGGATTTCACGTTGATAAATGATTGATTCAGAGATATACTGCTAACAAAAGGAAAATATCAACGCCCAAAACGTAAGCATAAGCAATCCCCGGACAGAAAGGATGGAAGAAATGGACACATTTTATTATATTATAGATAGCATCGATGGAGATTATGCCAATCTCCGCAGAACAGATATCGTTTCAGATGAGCTGAAACTTGTTGCCAGG
>CAJOMI010000236.1 GCA_905235545.1 uncultured Lachnospiraceae bacterium
ACTAACTTGAGATAGATATATAAAAATTTATTAAAGGAGGATGTGTAGAATGAAGAAAAAGAATCATTCTATTGCGTATGCTTCCGCACTTGCGATGGCATGCGCATTGTCACTGGTCAACACACCGGTCAAAGCAGCAGAACCGGCTGAAGGATATGTATATGGAACGGTAAATGTACCATATGCGGACTTTTATTACGGAGAGCTCAATGACGTAGAAGTAAATGCAACGCTTAACCTAAATGCAGAGGATAAGGCAGCAGATCTTCGTAAAGAAGGATATCTTGATGCGGTTTCCAGTGCAACTGAAAAAAAATGGAAAGAGAATTTTGTGAAGATTACCTATTCGGAAGCAAAAAAAGAAGATATAGGTGGTTATATTCTTGGAATAAAGGATTGTTCGGTGGCAATTCCGACAGCTCTTTATGATCAAGTGACAAAGTTATCTGAGGAAGAAAAAAAACAGAGCCAAAATCCATTGATCAGTCTGGTTGAGGAGTTTAATCCGAATGAGGATCAGACGAAAGTACCGGCAGAATACAAGGTGTTAAATGGTGACGGTACACTGACTGCAACCAGAGACAGCAAGGAGACAATTAAGGTAGATACCACGCAAGAGGGTAGTGCAGCTACTGCGAAGCTTGCGGTGCGCTCAAATTATGGACATTATCAGATCAATATCACTGACAATGATAATCTGCCTTCCAAAGATGAAGTAGAGGGTGTTATTGTAACGACAGAAGACGGACAACAATATGCAATGCTTCATCTGGAAAATATATGGACGAGAACAGGTCAGATTGCATTTGCGGTAGAAGATGGATTTTTGGCGAAAAAAATTAATAAGCTTAAGTATGCTCAGTTTGCTGATCTTCAGGGCAAGACGATCGCAAGTGTAAAATATATCGTAAGAGGTGGTGCGGATGTAGAATACACTACAAATCTGAAATGTCCAAAACTGGTAAGTAATGCAAAAATCATTGCGGAAGAAGTTCCGTTTGACGATGATGCAACAAGTAAATTGACTTTTGAGGGATTACCGGCTGATGCAGATTACAAGCTTCAGAGTGTCAGCGTTGGAAAGACAATCCTGACGAATGAAGAAGATTATAGTTATGATACTAAAAACAATGCGTTGACGATCAAAAAGACGGATAATACCGGGATTGGTAGATATACTGTTACTTTTGTTGATGATAATTATGAAAATATTACTGGGAATATAGTATTTACCGCTGGTCTTGATGAGTCGCAGGTAAAACTTGAGAATAATCAGATTGTAATAGAGAGTGATAAAATTCAGGTTTCGGATTATGTCAAAGCAATCGAAAGTATTAAGGTAAACGGTAAAAATATTAACGCATCGATTTTTAATGAAGATGGATCCGTGAATTTCGATGCGAAGACAACAGGCAGGAATACAACCACAGTATTTCCGGAAGCAGGGAAATATGAAATTGAGATTACAGCTATAGGTTATCCAAGTATAAAAGGTCAGGTAGAAAAATTTGTATTTGTTGCAATGAATGTACCTTACAAAGACTTTTACGCAACTTATAATCTAAAAGATCTGGCAGTATGGGAAGTGGAGGACGGAATCGATGCAGTATCTACCGCAACAACTTCCAAATTCAAAGGAACGGATGGACTGGCAAAGGGGACATATAATGATGGAACGTATATTCTGGGAGTAACGATTCCGGTAGCTGTAAATACAGTGGATTACGAGAAATTAAAGGCAGAACTTAATAATAAACAACTGACGGATTCCTATTATTTCACAGATTTAGATAAAGCACCGGAATATTATAGTCAATTGACAATATCAGAAGAAGGTGGATATCGCTTTTCAGGGATTCAGAATTCTAAGCTGACGATAGAGGAGAAGGGTATCGATGAACTGACGCTTACAAGCGGTTATGGTGATTATCAGATCACATTAAATGGCTTTCCGACCCAAGGTAGTCTTAAGATTGGCGAGGAAAGTGTGCCGTATACGATCTACGGAGCTATCTTAAATACCACGGATGGCGCTCGTTATGGACTTACGGTACTGGAGAATCTCTGGTATGGTACAAAAGTGCCGGAGACAGAAATCGCATGGTCTGTCCAAGGTGGAAAAGGATTACAAAGAGCACATGGCAATGGTGGAAAATTCTATCAGTTTGACATGAACGGTGCTACTCTTTCCGGCGTGACAGTCATTACCAATTTAGGTGTATTTGAAATACCTGCAAAAGAAGGCGGTTTGAAATTACCGGAATATTACACGGGTGATTTAAGTGCCCTGTCTCTTTCAATGAAAGCAGATTCCAATGAACTTACGATCAGTGGTGTACCGGCTGTTCTGGATGATGTGACTATTACAGTTAGTGGAAACCTTGCTAAGAACGCTAAGATCAATGACGGTAAGGTTACACTTGCTTCAAATCCTGTTGATGGCGTCAGTTACACGGTATCGATTAACAGCACCAACTATCCGGCTATCACGAGAACGGTTTCTACTCCGATTTCAGATGCGCAGAAAGAAGAGTTGAATAAA
>CAJOMI010000237.1 GCA_905235545.1 uncultured Lachnospiraceae bacterium
TCTTTATGACCACAAGGATGCTGAGGGATTCATCAATCTCTTCGGTCTTTCCACAAAGGTTCGTGCAATGTTAGATGCAGATCGCAAATAATAATGCATCTATTCAGCTATGCTTCATAGATACGCGACAGGCATGGTGCTTACGCACATTCCAATATGCCTGTCGTATCGTATAATATACATTTTCGTACGCATCTCGCAGTAAATGCGAAATGCTACCTGAACAGTTACATAATCCCACATAAAACGGACAAAAAAAAGCAACCTCGGTTGCTTTTTTTATGTCCTGTTATTCGTTAAGACGGACGTTGCCGGACATGATATATGTCATCACGATTTTCTTAATCTACAGCGTGCAGATTCTTAAGTGACAGGTCAAGAATCGGTGCAGAATGTGTCAGCGCACCGGATGAGATGTAATCCACTCCGATGTCGATCAGATTTGCCACGTTCTCCTTTGTGACATTGCCGGAGCACTCGGTTTTTGCTCTTCCGTCAATGATACGGATTGCCTCTTTCATAGTCTCTTTATCCATATTATCCAGCATGATAATATCTGCTCCCGCTTCCACAGCTTCCTTCACCATATCCAGATTCTCCACTTCCACTTCGATCTTTCTGACAAACGGAGCATATTCCTGTGCCATCTTAACTGCCTTTGTCACGCTGCCGGCTGCACCGATGTGATTATCCTTTAGAAGAATACCATCGGACAGATTGAAGCGGTGATTGTAACCGCCGCCGACCTTTACTGCATACTTTTCAAATACACGCATATTCGGTGTCGTCTTTCTGGTATCGAGAAGTTTTGTCTTGCTCCCCTCGAACAATTTAGCGATGGAATGGGTATAGGTTGCGATCCCGCTCATTCTCTGCAGATAATTGAGAGCGGTACGTTCTCCTTCCAGAAGTACGCGGATATCTCCCGTGATCTTTCCAAGGAATTGTCCGTTCTTCACTTCATCACCGTCCTTTGCCTGCATATCAAAGGTCGTCTTGTCGTCCAACAGTTCAAAGACACGTTTGAACACATCCAATCCCGCAAGCACACCATCCTGCTTACAGATCAGATCCACTTCTCCCAGGCGGTATTCCGGCATAACGGAATTGGTTGTGATATCCTCGCTTGTGATATCCTCCCGAAGTGCCTGTAAAATTAAATTGTCAACATTCAGATTCATCAATTCTCTCATTCTTTTTCTCCCTGATTTCTCTTTGTCGTTCGATCTCTGCCCGCAGTTTCAGGCAATGTTCTTCTTTATATGTTTCATACGGCTGATACAAAGTGTCCAGATGATTCTCTGTATCTCCGAAATTCTGCTCACACCATGTACGGTCTGTCGGTTCATACTCCCTTCCTATGGAAAGCGCAGCCCGTTTTGCCCAGACCAATGTCTCCAACAATGAGTTGCTGGCCAACCGATTGGCTCCATGAACACCGTTGCATGCTGCTTCTCCGGCTGCATAAAGTCTGCTCATCGATGTTCTGCCATCCAGATCCACCTTGACACCACCCATGAAATAGTGCTGTGCCGGAACAACCGGAACCGGTTCCTTCGTAATGTCATATCCCGCTTCTAAGCAGGTCTTGTAAATATTGGGGAACCGCTGAATGATCTCATCTGCCGGTAATCTCTCAAGAGAAAGCCTGACATGATCCGTTCCCTCCTTCTGCATCTGCTCTCTGATGGACGCAGTCAGAAGATCCCTCGGAAGCAATTCATCCACAAAGCGTTCTCCGTTCTGATCCAGTAAGATGGCACCTTCTCCTCTGACTGATTCGGAAATCAAAAACCGCCTTCCCTGTGTCTTTTCATACAATGTCGTCGGATGTATCTGCACATAATCGATATTCTCCAATGTAATGTTATGCTTCATGGAGATTGCCAGTGCGTCTCCGGTCAGATGGCGGAAATTGGTGGAATGCTTATACAATCCGCCTACACCTCCACATGCCCATATCGTGTAATCACTATAAAGAATCTCGATCGTCCCGTCTTCCGATTCTGCAACAATCCCGTAACAGGTGTTATCTGTCTCGATAATATCTAACATGGTCGTATGCGGAAGCAAGGTCACATTCTCCCGTTTCTTTACCTGTTCCAGCAATTTGGACGTAATCTCCTTACCCGTCACATCCTCGTGATAGAGGATCCGGCATGCTGTATGCGCGCCTTCCTTAGTGTAGCGGAACTCACCCTGCTCTCTTTCAAACTCCACTCCGCAATCCACCAGTTCCCGGATGATCTCCTGGGAGGACCGTATCATAAGATCCACGGATTCTCTGTTATTCTCATAATGACCTGCCCGCAGTGTATCCTCAAAAAAGGCCGCATAGTCGTCTTCATTTTTCAATACGCAGATTCCGCCCTGTGCCAGAAAGGAATCACTTTCCTCCAAGTCTGCCTTGGACAAAACAGCAATCTTCTTGTCTTTTGGCAAATGCAGGGCAGCAAACAGACCCGCAGCCCCGGAACCCACAATTACGATATCAAACTCTTTTTTCATATCAAGCCCTACTCTTCTTCCTCCGGCATAT
>CAJOMI010000238.1 GCA_905235545.1 uncultured Lachnospiraceae bacterium
CTGACATCCATATTGTTTAATTTAGTTATTTTATGGTTTCAGTGTACATTTTTATATGTTGACGGATTAGGTGTTGTATATGCGTTTGAAGCATCGATAATCGCTACAATCATAAGTACAGTTTTATATATGATTTTATATATCATTTGGAAGAAGAAAGCGGAGTGATTGCGGAATGAGAATATTTAAATATATAACAGGTTTTATTATTTGCATGTTAGGGATCGGTTGCATTCTGTGTTGTGTTATGGTATTCGGCATCAAACATTGGAAAAATGGAGCGCAGAAGAAAATAATAGCGACAGCAGACGACCTTGGCTATCAAATGCAATATGAGGATGATTTGTATACCTTAAGCGAAGATGGAATTGAGTATTCTTACAAATGGATCTTGGGCAAGCTCTACCTTTATGAGATATATACGGAACAAGAACCAATAACGGATTTTGAAGTAGATGATAATATAGGAAAACTAACGATTACCCGTTTTAGAAGGAATAAGGTGAATGTAAATTTGAGGTACGTTACAACCACAATTAATAATCAGGGTACAGAACTTACATTTGAGTCGAGTATTCGTTTTGTCTGTTCTCCGGAATTTACAGTGGAAAGTATCGATCCGCATGACGGGGTTTCCATATTGGGTAAAGCAGAAAAAAATCACCATACCATCACACATAATTTTATTCCTGAGGAACGTCTTCGGGAGATATATGAACGGGGAGAGGAAATAGCGACAGAAATCAATGACGGAATGAAATAGGGTTTTTAACTCAGTCGGAGAAATCCCCAACCTCTAAGCGATAGCGAAGGTGGGGGGTTATGACAAGTTATACTCAGTCGGGGTACAAGCTCCGACTGAGTTAAAACGCTCCGCGAGGATACGCACGGATTCGGTTAGGAATTTGTCAGCTAAAGCTGACCCGAATCCGGCGCGCAAGAATCGCAAGCGAGTCTTGACTGGGAAGCACATGGAGGAAATGATGAATAAGACAGTTAAAACAATTTTAATAAGTGGAATATATGTACTTGGATATTGGGTTGGATATTGGGGATGTGTTTTTATAATCGGTGGAATACCATCCCGGGTTATGGATTGTATTTTTTCTCTCTTTGGAGGGCTCGTTGATCTATTGAGTGCTTCTTTGAGTGCATCCTATCCGGTAATATATGCTGTATTTGCAGTTATTGTTTTCTACCGTAGGAAATGCTTTGAAAAGATTATTCATGTTATAATATTTGCACTGATATCCATATTGGTCAACATAGTTATTCTCTATAGTATACCTGTAATTGGTGACGATATTTGGATTGTATTATACTTTTTTTATTCATCGATAATCGCTACAATCATAAGTGTAGTTGTATATTTGATTATATATATAGGTGCCAGGTACAAACATGAAGGTAAAGGCCTTCCGTGATCATAAATCATAGGAGACCTTTTCTTTATTAGCAAAAAATGGCGAAAGATCGTCAATTGCAACTACCGGTTGCGTAATTGGAAACGCCGGTTGCTGGTGTTTTTCGCAAAATGTGGTAGGATAGATACCATAAGTTACATAACGAATGGAGGAAAGATATATGAGCGGTATTATTATTTGTGTTTTTAATGATCTTGATCATTGTTGTTTCATGGATAAAAGATGTAAATGTAACATCTTTAGAGCAGGATGTAAGAGATATTCTATATCAATGTCCCAGATATTTATTGCAGACAGATACTAAAAACGCAATTAAGAAGCGATATTGGAGAAGAACAATTATATATGGGATCATTTTTTTGGTGTTGATATTAAGTGGCATGGTTGCGGCAGTGGTGTCATACCCATCGGATGCATTATTCATTCTGATAGGTGGGGTGGCTACGGTTGGCGTAATGTGTGTAATTCTGGCAGTGCTGACACGAAAGGATACGCATAAACTATCAGAGAATAAGTCGGTTTATTGTGTAAAAGGTTATTTGCGCAAGGTTATAAAGCATAAAGGAACCACAGTTGTCATTGCTTATTATGACAATGTACAGGAAAAATATGTTGCAAAAAGGAAAGTGCTTACATATGATGAATGGAAAGGGAAAAGGATAGAACAAGGGGAATACGTGGATATTTTAGTGGGAGAAAATGACCGTAAATTGAAATATATTGGACTTAAAATTTAATCGGTGACTGAAACACGATATTTACAAGGAGGAGATTTCAAGATGGAGTATAAGAATTATTTGGGAAATATGTTCCGGTTTCAGGGACGGAGTCGGAGAAGAGACTATTGGGTAGTCTGGCTGACAAATCATGCAATTCTTGGTCTGCTCTGCACGGGGGCTGTTTATTTCTATAACAGAAACCACGGTATAATGGCGAAAACATTTTCACCGATGGTAGAATCCATGAAAACGATACTTGTTGTTTTATCGGTAGTATGGTTTCTGTTTCAGTTTGTCAGCACATGGGCGCTCACGGTGCGCAGATTTCACGATATTGGACTTCCGGGCTGGGTATATGTGATCTGTCTGGCAGGGTACCTTGCATGCGGTTTGGGATTTCTTGTTCAGGTGGTCCTGTGTTTGATTCCGTCCCGTGCAAATAATAAGTTTGGAGAGAAACCGGAAAGAAATGCGAAATCAGGGAATCGAAATATTATCGTGGCAGGTATTCTTTTTGTCGTAAGTCTTATCGTAAGCGTGATATATAGTTTTAATGCACTTATGCTGGGAATCGACAAAATAAAATTTGGGAAAATGTCCGGAGTGACTACGAACTGTCAGGTGTATTCCGTAGATGGGATGAACGGTGCTTGTAATTATATCTGTAAAAATGATTCTGACCGGTATGTCTATCACAAGAACGCTATTTATAAATTGGATACGATGGAGGAAGTGATTCCGGCAGAAAATCTTATTGGAATGGCGTGTAATGACGAGCTGCTCTACTATGCGACAAAAGAAAATCAGGGGACACTCTACTGTTATGACCTCGTGGAAGGCACCAATACGATGGTAACCGATGCATATAAAATCATTGAGATGACAGCGCATGGGGATGACATTTTTGTTTTAATGACGGAAAAAGGAAATAATAACCGAGGGGAATGGGGTGCAGAACGCGGATACCGGTATGATGTCATCTATTATCACAAGAAGGAGGAAGGCATCAACTTAAATGAATGGGCGTCGACACAGGATGAAAAAGAGAGCGAGGATATCTATAAGATTTATTCGTTTGCAGGATATGATGTCGTCGAAGACACGACAATAGAAGGAGAAATGCCGTGTATCGTCTACGTTGGGCAAGAGGACGGATTTGGCTATTCCTGTTATGGATACAATACATACGGTAAAATAGATGAAGAATACGTCCGATGCGGTTATGATGGAATCATCAGACATCGGGGAATGGACTGCGGTACAGAATTGAATTTGTCGGAACCGTATTCCGGAATGACGCCATCTCTGATCGGATTTTATTCGGATCAGGCGTGGATTCTGGAGCAGTATAGCAGGGGAATATTCGGATTTCGTGAAAATCCATACAGGGAGATGAAAGTCGAAGATATTATCTATCGATACGATCCGGAACTTGAGGAAATGGCAATGGTATATGCATCCGGCGACAGGGAGCAGATAGTGGGATTTTCTCATGCTAAGAATTGCGTATATCTGCTTCGGAATAATGGAGTCTATCGGAGGGATCTTGCTACGAGCGAGGAGGAGTTGGTCTTTGAAAATGATGGATACAGTGGGGAGCGTTTCGATGAGACGATTACCTTTGAGTACTTAGAGGATACGTTATATATTTTCAGAGAGCCATACCGGGATCCGGACACCTCGGAGGATATGCCGGAAGAATTGGTGTTTGTTGAAGGGGAAGAGTGAAAGTTGCAAAAGATGGAAAATGATACGAATCTTGCAGGAGTCAGTTTATCAATAGGTGTAGGAGAAGGTATAGATGAGAGAAAATATAATTCAATTAAAGTTGCCTGTCGACGAGGTGGTAGAAAAGTTAAATGCAGTAGTCAGAACAAGGGTAAA
>CAJOMI010000239.1 GCA_905235545.1 uncultured Lachnospiraceae bacterium
GCATTTTCAGACCAGGATGATTACTGGTTGCCTGATAAACTTATTGCTGCTACAGAAAAACTGGAAAAAGCAAAAGGTGAGCCGGCTTTATATTTTTGTCAGACACAATTGGTTGATAAACATCTGAATAAGATGGAAACGCCTCATATCCACCCTTTGGTTACATTTGGAGAATCACTGGTATACCATTTTGTCGGTGGATGTACGATGGTGATGAATGCTGAACTGAAAAAAATCATCTGCAGATATTCTCCAGAATTTCTATCCATGCATGATGTGTGGATTTATGTAGTAGCAATGGCGGTTGGAGCGAAAGTTTTTTTTGATGCAGAGCCTCACATACTTTATCGTCAACATGGTGGAAATGTTGTCGGTCAGGGTTTTGGCTGGAAAACAACATGGAAGCGACGCATTAACAGAATCGTCCGAGATAAGGAGCATGTTAGATATAGGTTGGCCAGAGAAGTGCAGAAAGGGTTCTCAGACATTATGACAGCAGAAAACCGCAGTTTGTTGGAGAAGTTCCTTGCTGGTCATCGTTCTTTCATTAAGCGCCTTTCAATTGTTACAGATCCTCGCTTTCATTGCGGCAACAGAGGAGTTTACAGGAATTTTCAAGCATCAGTTTTGTTAAATACGTATTAATTTGCATGAGACCCCAAATTTCAATTATCACTATTACTTTTAATAGTGGAAAGACATTGGAACGGACAATCCAAAGTGTCATTTCCCAGAATTATGAACAATTAGAGTACCTTATCATAGATGGCGGCTCTACCGACAATACTATGGATATTGTCAAGAAGTATCATGATCATATATCATTCTCTATATCAGAGCCAGACCATGGTATTAGTGATGCGTTCAACAAAGGTATCCACTATGCAACAGGTGAGATTATAGGCATTATCAATAGCGATGATACTTTATTACCTGGCGCTTTAGACGCTATAGCTAATGCATATGACCCCAAAATTGATGTGTATCGCGGTCACACGATTTATGAAAATATTAAAACAAAATTTCGCTTTTCAAGCAAGCCAAGTTTAGAGTTTCCTGTGAGTGATTATATGAAAATAAGAGTTTGTCATCAAGGCACCTTTGTGACAAAAGCAGCCTATGCTCGTGTGGGAGGATATAAAACATATATTCGTTACATTATGGATATGGATTTGCTATTTCGTCTGTATAATTCGGGCTGCACTTTCAAATATGTTCCATACGATATCGCAGTTTTCTATTCCGGTGGTGCAACTAGTGATTCCTTCAATAAAAAGGTAGGTGAACGTTATCGGGTTATTCGGGAGAACGGAGGATCTGTATTTACAGCGATAAAAGTCAATCTGCACTGCATTATCAAAGACATCGCAAAAATAGTCTTCGACACCTTATTTGGTGAGAATTTCAAATATAGGTTACGAGGAAGAAAGAATCTGCCTCTAACAGAGTGAAACAGAAGATATGAGTTTAATCCCATTATCAGTATCGTTATTACCCCAAAGGAGTATCATGGCTATGAGCCAGAGACGAAGTTGAGACAGGTTGCGGAAAAAATTGTAGTATTAGGACGGAAGCCTCTATACCAATTGCAAGAAATGTATAGACAACTTATTAATATATGTGATGAAAAATTATAAAACATTATTGAATGAGGCGGTAAATAATTCTATTATCCGTAAACTAACGGATGGAGAGATTGATATATTGCAAACCTACACATTGAAAATCTTCAAAAAAGTGACTCAAGTTTGTGATGAGAACGGACTCTTAATTATGCTTGGTGGAGGAAGCGCACTTGGTTCGGTACGTCATAATGGATTCATCCCTTGGGATGACGATATGGATTTGATCATGCCACGGACTGATTATGATAAGTTGCTCGTTTTAATTGAGCAAGGTATCCTGGGGGATGACTATGAGTTTACATACCCTAATAAAGAACATGATGCGCCTTCCGCTTTTCTGAAAATATATCTTAAAGGAACGAAACTCATTGGTCTCAATGGAGAAGATTCGAAATATCCACAAGGGATAGATCTTGATGTGTTTCCTATAGAAGGTGCTCCTTCAAGTAAAATATCAAGATGGTGGAGAGGTAAGATTGCAAATACTCTAAGACTAATCTCAAATGTGGTGGAAGAATCTGGACCTTGGTCGGAGGATGCCAAAAAATTGTACTCAAGAGACTGGAAATTCTATATTTTTATGCGTTGTCGGCAAGTGATAGGAAAAATGTTCTCTGTCATCGACCATAAAAAATGGATCTGTTGGTACGATGCATTTGTAAGGATGCCGCAGATTGGTGATTTTTGTGTCATTCCGACGGGTAGAAGGTTGTATCAAGGTGAGACTTTGCCGTCAAAGGTGTTTTTCCCTGTTAGTAAAGGACTATTTGAGGGGATGGAAGTGAATCTTCCTGCTGACACTGATGCCTATTTGAAGAACCTCTATGGAAATTATATGTGGATACCACCTGTTGAGAAACGTGAATGCCACTTGATAAAAAATATG
>CAJOMI010000240.1 GCA_905235545.1 uncultured Lachnospiraceae bacterium
AGAGGAGGTAAAGATTGCCGAAATTCCGTTAAAGGGACAGGATAAAAGCCCATATACCCAGTATTTTTATGCTCTTCTGGCTATGACTTGTCTGATCGGCTCGAGCCTTGGACTGGAGAACGGTTTTAAAATTCAGGCGGATCTTTCTGCAGCGGGAGCCAGAAGAAACGTCGCACCTATGCAGAAGATGAAGCAGGTATTCAGTGATTTTGCGGCATCTTATGTGCTTTATTGTTTGACTACGGCTTTTGTACTTGGCGTCTGTGTGCTGATCTATCATCAGGATTTTGGAAACAATGTGGGTCTGATCCTGTTGGGAACATGGGTGGGAAGTTTTGTCGGAATCGCATCCGGCACCATGATCGCAGTGATAGGAAAAGGAAACAAGAAAGCTAAAGAAGGATTGAATGTTGCCTTTTTTATGATAAGCTCATTCCTTGCAGGATTACAGTGGGCAGATATCACATATATTCTGGAGAAGAAATGTCCGATCATCAACCGGATCAATCCGGCAACCTTGATCGTCAATGCGTATAGTCTGGCAGTGTATGGTGACTATCATCAGTATGTGGTAAATCTTTTAAGTCTCTTGGTAATCGGATTGCTTTTTCTTGGAATAAGCATCCTGAAGTTAAGGAGGACAAAGTATGCAAGTCTTTAAGACCTATTTTAAATTGTTGAAATGCTATAAGGGAACTCTTATTATTTATTTTACTTTATTTTTGGTGATATCGGTTGTGTTTGTAAAGAATCTGTCAGCACCTTCCGGTGAACAGGCATTTTCCTCTTATCAACTGGATCTTGCGGTGATCGACAGGGACAAACAGACCTTCGGCTCGGCGCTAAAGACGTATTTTGAAGGGGAGCATCAGTTTCTGGAGATGGAAGATGATGAGGATGCGATTTTAAATGAACTATACTGGAGAAATCTGGATTACGTGCTGGTGGTGCCGGAGGGATATGAAGATAGTATTTTGGACGAACAGAAACCGGACATGGAACTTCAATGTATCAAGATACCGGGAAACTATGAAAGCAGCTATTTTGAGACCGAGCTGATTCAGTATACAGGAAGACTGAATGGATTACTTTCCTGCGGATATTCAATGGAAGAGGCAGAGAAAGAATTAGAGAATTTAAAGGAGAAAACGGTATCCGTCACCATGGCATCCTTTGTAAGTGAGAATCAAAATGATGTCAGCACCGTATTTTTTGCGTTTGTGCCGTATCTGGCGATCTCATTGGGAATCCTTGGGGTGGGAATCATCCTGCTTCAGTTCAATAAACAGGAATTAAAGGATCGCACAGAGTGTAGTGCTATGCCGCTTCGTGAAAGAGTCACAGGACTGACGGGAGGCATTCTTGCCTACGGATGTATTCTTTTACTGATACTGCTCGTGACTGCAGCATTTTTATCGGATGGAAGTATTCTTACTGATCCGAGGCTTCCATACTTTACCATCAATATGGTGGCGATGATATTATTCGGACTTAGTCTTGGCTTTTTGACAGGAACCATTGCAAAGAATGTGGATGCGGTAAACGGAATCGTGAATATCGTAGGTCTCGGTTTGTGTTTCCTGGGTGGCGTATTTGTGCCGCTGGAATTTTTCAGTGAATCACAAAAATAGCAAGATTTCTTCCATCATACTGGTATGTCGTGACCAATAATACCATAGGAGAGATGAAGGAAATGACCCCGAAGATCGCCGGGGAGATCTTTCCGCAGATGGGTGTGATATTCGGGTATGCGCTGGCGATATTTGCAGTAACTCTGGTGATCGTATCCGGTAAGCGGAAGAGGAATGGGTAAAAGGCTTATTTCACATTGCATATGCCATGCCTGCATGTTATAATGAGGTCGAAAGCATACGACATTTCATATATATTTTTATGTGTAGTAGTGAATCTGATAAAGTCTGATAGTAATCTGAATGCTTTTATACCATTATTTCATTTTCAAGAATAAAAGCAGAGGATTTCAGAGATGATAGAAGTATTCTTTGAAGTATGACGAATCCTCTGTTATAAGAAGGAGGAGTTGAATGGGCAAAGAATACGAGAGAGAAAATGTGGATAGACGGAACCGTCAGTATCATCCTGCATTTTGCGCAGCCATGGAGTTGGAACTGAGGGAGAACCGGGACGAGATTATCTGTGAGTCAGAACATAACCTGAATACGATGCCGAACCGGATCGACCTGTTAGTGGTCAAGAAGAATGCGGATGCGAAGATCAAGAGTGGATTGGGAGCAATTTTTAGGAAGTACAACCTGATGGAGTTTAAGTCGGCGGATTCGGTGCTTGATGCGAAGACGTATCATCGGATGTTAGGATATGTGCATCTATATGTTGCATATGAGAGTAGCGTGGATTCCACGGACGATATTACTGTTTCCTTTGTACGGGAACGAAAACCGATCCGGTTGATGAAACAGTTGCGGGAATGGGGATTTGAGATTACGGAATTTAAGCATGGTATCTATCATTTGAAAAAGAAGGATCATGTGGATATGCAGATTGTCGTAACAAGAGAATTGGGCATTGAGTATGATTGGCTCCGTTCCATTACGAATAAGCTGACATTGGAGGATGCAAAGCGTGTTGCAAAGAAAGCGAACGAGTTACAGAATGAGCAGGATAAGATACATGCACAGTCGGTATTTGATTTGATTACAAGAATGAAAGACAGGAATGGATGAAAGAGGTGAGCCGCATTGCCATGTTTTAACCAGATGGTATGGAAATAAAAGGAAAGGCCGGGCTTAAGAAAGGTACTGGTATATGAGTGCATATGTGGAATTTAAAAATGTGAAGAAAACATACAAGACAGGTGAGGTTGAGATACATGCTTTGCAGGATGTCAATTTTGAGATTGAAAAGGGAGAGTTCTGCGTGATCGTTGGCGCCTCAGGTGCGGGTAAGACGACGATACTCAACATTCTCGGTGGGATGGATACACTGACTTCCGGTAGTGTGAAGTTGGATGGTGATGAGATTTCATCCTATAACAAAAAGCAGCTCACAGCATACCGCAGATATGATGTGGGATTTGTATTTCAGTTCTACAATCTGGTGGGGAATCTGACGGCATTGGAGAATGTAGAACTGGCAGCCCAGATATGCAAGGAGCCGTTAGATGCGGCAACCGTTCTTACAGAGGTTGGACTTGCGGACAGAATGAAGAATTTTCCGGCCCAGCTTTCCGGTGGAGAGCAGCAAAGAGTTGCGATTGCAAGAGCACTTGCCAAGAATCCCAAACTGCTATTATGTGATGAACCTACCGGAGCGCTTGATTATAATACAGGTAAGGCAGTATTGAAACTGTTGCAGGATACCTGTCATGAGACGGGTATGACGGTTGTGGTGATCACGCATAATCAGGCGATCACTGCAATGGCTGACAGAATCATTACCGTCAAAAACGGGACCATTTCAGATATGAGACTTAACGATCACATAGTGGATATTTCAGACATAGAATGGTAGGCGGAAACGATATGAAATCCATGATGAGAAAGACAACATTTCGGGAAATTAAACAGACCTTTGGCCGATTTTTTGCGATTTTTGCTATTATCGCACTTGGAGTCGGCTTTTTTTCAGGTGTGCGGATCACAACGCCTGCCATGGTGCATACCGTGGATACATTTTTACAGGAGTATCAGTTTTATGATTACCGCCTGATCTCGACGCTTGGCTGGGAGGAAGAGGATGTTGAAAGTTTTCTTAAGCGTGATGATGTGAGGTATGCAGAGGGGGCTTATACGGTTGATGTACTCTACACCAATGAAGCTGGAACTGGTATTGAAGACGCATTCCATGCCGGAGCATATCAACGGATTTGAACTGGTAAAAGGTCGTATTCCTGAAAATGATAGTGAGTGCGTTGTGGATTCTGCTATGAACGGATGTCCTGAAATCGGTGAGCATATATATGTCGCTGATACAAACGAGGAGGATACTCTTGATCAGATAAAACTCCGTGAACTCACGGTAGTTGGATGGGCAGATTCATCGTATTATATTAATTTTGAGCGGGGAACCACTTCAATCGGAACAGGAACGGTTGATGGTTTTGTATATGTGTCGAAAGGATTTTTTGACAGCGATATCTATACAGAGATGTTTGTAAGATTTGATGAGGACTACGAAATATATTCCAAAGATTACAAGGACTTTATGAGTGATAAGAAGGACGCATGGGAAGGATATGTGGAGAAACAGGCGGATGACAGGTATGAACGGGTTATTACGGATGCCGGTGAGAAGATATCTGACGGGGAAAAGGAACTTGCCGATAAGAAGGAAGATGGACAAAGAGAGCTGGAGGATGCAAAGAAAGAGTTGGACGACGGCAAAGCGGAACTTACAGACTCCGAGAAAAAACTTGCGGATGCAAAGAATGATCTTGCGGATGCAAAGAGGACGATAGAGGATAACAGAGTCAAACTTGCAGATGGAAAGAAGGAACTTAAAGATGCAAAGAAAACACTGGATCAGTCAAAGAAGCAGCTTGATAAGGCGAAGTCAACACTTGCGAAGTCAAAGAAGCAGCTTGATGAAACAGATAAACAGTTGTCATCCGGTGAAGAACAGATCAGACAGGGACAGGAGCAGATTGATGCTGCATATACAGAACTTGAAAATAATGATAAAGCACTCAAGGAACAGGAGACTGCATTAGCGGCTAAGGAAGCGGAATATAAAGCGCAGCTTGAGCAGATCGGTGATCTGTTTGACCAGCTTCCTTCCGAACAGCAGGATGCGCTCAATCAGGCCGGCAAAGAGATTGAAGCGGGAAAAATTGCTATGAAAGAAGCAAGGAATCAGATAGAGGCAGGAAGAGCAGAACTGGCTACCAATCAGGCAACTTTAAATGCACAGAAAGATACACTTTCCGAAGGAAGAAAGGAATATCAAAAGGGACTTTTGCAATATGAGGAAGGTGTTAAGGAGTATGAAAAAGGTGTTGCCCAATATGAGAGCGGAAAGGCAGATTATGAGAAGGGGGTAAAGGAGTCAAAGGAAGGAGAGCGTAAGTTAGAAGACGGAGAGAAACAGTATTATAATGGACTAGCTGAATATAATAAAGGTCTTTCAGAGTACAGGGATGGTGTTGCCGAGTACGAAGACGGACTGAAAGAATATGAGGACGGTGTCAGGGAATTCGATGAGAAGATCGCAGACGCGGAAGAAGAGATAGCGGATGCAAAGAAGGAACTTGATGATGTGGAGGAACCGGATACCTATCTGCTTGAACGCAATACCAATATAGGATATGCATGTTTTGAAAATGATTCCGAGATCGTTGCACAGGTGGCAAAGGTATTTCCGGTATTTTTTGTGCTGGTCGCTGCACTTGTGTGTATCACGACGATGGGAAGAATGGTAGAAGAGCAGAGAACACAGATTGGCATGTTAAAGGCGTTAGGATATTCGGAAGGCTCCATTATGGGCAAATTTATGTTTTACTCGGGGAGTGCGGCACTGCTTGGTTGTGTGATCGGATATAGCGGAGGAATCATATTGTTTCCTAAAGTGATATGGACGGCTTACAGAATGATGTATCATGCCCTACCGATGCACTATATCATTGATTGGAAACTGGCAGGAATGTCACTTGCAGCAGCACTTATATGCTCAATCGGAACAACCTGGATAGCATGCCATTATGAACTTTCGGAGACTGCGGCAGGACTTATGAGACCTAAGGCTCCCAAGGCCGGAAAGAGAGTGTTTCTGGAATATGTTCCGGGTATATGGAATCATTTAAAATTCTTACACAAGGTTTCAATTAGAAACATATTCCGGTATAAGGGAAGATTTTTTATGATGATAGTAGGTATAGGAGGATGTATGGCACTTCTTGTCACAGGCTTTGGAATCAAAGATTCGATAGCGGATTTCGCATCCATGCAGTATGACGAGATACAGACGGCAGATGCATCCGTGACCTATAAGAAAGAGGACAAAGAGATCATACCGGATAGTCTTCGCAAGAAACTGGATGACGTGAGTCAGGATTATCTGTTATTGAATGAATCCTCATGGGATATTCTTGCAGGGGATTATGTAAAGGAGATTTCTCTTGTGGTTCCGGAAAACTATGATACCATTGACCGTTATATGCATTTTCGCACGCCGGACGGTG
>CAJOMI010000241.1 GCA_905235545.1 uncultured Lachnospiraceae bacterium
CTCCCGGCAGGGCGCAAAACCCGCTTGCGGGTCTGCATTTTTGATAGCAGAGCTGTCAAAAGTGCTTTTGCGTTACTTTTGGAAAAAGTAACAAAAGTATTCTAAGTCCAAGCTGCGCATTCGCTTGCTTGCACTAAGAATACGGTTCCGGGGAAAGCATGCCCGTTAAGAGATGTGATGCAGATTTTAGAAAAACCTGTTTGGGAAAAGATACGAATAAAAAAGAAGGTTGTTTGTTATCGTATGGTGGCAGATAGGAAAAAGGCATAGGACTTTTAATTTTTGATGACAACGAGCCATGCACGAAGGATTGCTTTCGTATAGGGCAACTGCAAGCGGGGTAGTTCATTTTAAGGAGGAGTATTAATGGAGAGGACAATCAGTATTTCAATGGGGAAGGGTTCCCTTTCCCACAATAACAGGAAGTTTGTAGCAAAGAATGTAGACCGTTCAAGGATAGCGGATAATGTGATCTACAAAAAAGAGAATATCCGGCAGGTGTATCATACGCTGTTTGATGAGGCATTGGAGGAGTACAATAGCCGACAGAAACGAAATGACCGGAGAATACCGGATTATTATGAAAAAATCCGGCAGAGTAAGCAGGAGAAACTGTTCTATGAGATAATCGTGCAGATTGGTAACAGGGATGATATGGGGACAGACTACAGAGAACTGGCAGAGATGTCAAAAGAGATCCTGTCGGAGTATATGGAGGGATTTCAGGAACGAAATCCCAATCTGTATGTATTTAATGCAGTATTGCATATGGATGAGGCAACGCCACATCTGCATATCGACTATGTTCCGTTCATAACGGATTCCAAGAGGGGACTTCGGGTGCGGAACAGTATGAAAGGTGCACTGTCAGCACAGGGATTTACCGGAGAAGGAAAACAGAATACCGAATGGGCAAAGTGGGCAGAGAGTGAAAAACAGGTTCTGGCAGGGATCATGGAGCGGTATGAGATCAAATGGAACCGGTTGGATACTCACGAGGAACATTTGACGGTGCTGGATTTTAAGAAAAAGATGCGGAAGCGGGAAGTAAGGGAGTTAGATGAACTCATCGATGAACAGAGAGAATGTCTGGAGACGCAGGAAGCGTGGATGGATGAAGGAAGAAGAGAGATTGCGGCACAAAAAGAAGAGATGAAACAAAATGCAACGATGATCGAAGAGCAGAATAAAAGACAGTGTGAGCAAAGTGCCAGACTGGATGAAATCAGGGATGAAATCAGCAGAAAAGAACAGGATTACGAAGATATTTCTGATCAGATCACAGATAAGAAGGAAATGTTGGAGTATGTTACGGATGAATTAGAAGGTCTCAAAGCGGAACGGTCATGGACACAGTCTGTCTGTGAGATGTATGAGGAGCAATCAAGGAAAGAGCAGGAACGTTTGGCGGAAATGGAGGAAGAAAAGTCAGCTTTGATCAATGAAAGAGACAGACTTATGGAAGAGAATAGTACCATTCGGGAAGAGAGTACAAGAATACGTGAAGAAACGGATCTGCTTGTAGCAGAAAGAGATTTAGCGGAAAAGGCAATGCTGGATGCAGGTATGCGACAGAAAAGTTATCGGCATGATGTGGAATCGTTGGATAATCCGGAATGGAATCTTACGGAACCGGGAGCGTTGACTTCGGCAAAGAATTATTTTCGTGATGTAGCATTTCCACTGGTAACCAGGCTGAAAGAGCGGATAAAAAGCCTGTTAGCACAGGTGAAGCTGCTGGAAGGCAAGGTGAAAGAGCTGTTGGACTACAAGTTATGGGCAGAGAAAAAAATAAAAATGCAGGCAATAGAAGCCGCAGAGAAGGAAAAACAGTTTCAGGATCTATTGGAGGCGATTGAGGAATTTGATTTTCTAAAGATTGCAATGGCTCCCGATGATCTGTATGAACTGTTCATAACGGCATTGGATATCTATGAGCAGGAGCATGGTATCCGGCATGATAGGGATTCAAAGTTGCAAGACGATTATGGGAGAAGAGTGATATAGAAGAGCAGAGTTCTGCAGGTGACCGCATCAATTTTTTTAGATATGGTGTCGGAAATTGGTGCCAAAGTCAGAAAATGGCGTCATTTTCTGGTGCCAAAATCAAAAAATGGTGTCAAAAAATGGCACCGTATAATTTTTTCTTTAAGATTTCACTGAAAAAAGTGGTGCCGGAAAGTGATACCAAAAAGTGGAAATGGTGCCATTGTTATATCAGATTAAAGATGTCAGATAAGCTGACGTGCATTCCGCAGCAAGAACGCTGGGAGCATTCTTAAATTTATCAATATGAAGGAGGATATATTTTTATGGAACAAGGACCAAAGGAAAACAATTATGACATTACCTACACATTGGCAGAGGATGGGATTTTATATCCCAATATCAGTTTTGAGCAGGATACCGATTATGTGATAGGAAAATACGGAATGATGATTGG
>CAJOMI010000242.1 GCA_905235545.1 uncultured Lachnospiraceae bacterium
CAAGCTGCGGCGTATTCTTCTGTACAATGAGTGCACCGGTCAGGACATTGTCAAGCACCGTCTGATTTTCCAAAAGATATACACTCTGGAATACAAAACCACAATTACCGCGTCTGAATATCGCCAGCTCATCATTGGAATAATCCTGTATTTCAGTATCCGCAAACCGGATCTTACCCATGGTAGGCTTATCCATGCCGGACAGTGCATATAAAAGGGTAGACTTGCCGGAACCCGATGAACCCATGATGACGGTGAAATCCCCTTCCTGTATCTCAAGATCAAGATTCTTAATAACGTGCTGCTGCACACCTCCGTTTGAAAAAGATTTGCAAAGCTTTTCTGTTTTCAAAATAGAAGAAACCATATATAATACATCCTTTCCTGATTTGGATTAAGGAATCTGACAATTCCTTATGATCGTATTATATATGGTTTCTCCGAATACTTCTTTATCAAAAGATTATTAAATTCTTATCAAATTCTTAACTGCTCGCTTTGTGTCTTTACTTTAGGAGGTGTTCATAAATAATGTCATTTACTTAAGCTATTTTCGTCACCTCATCCGTCGGCAAATCAAGATTTGCCGCCACCTTCCCCTGGAAGGGGAAGGCTTAAGTTAATGACATTGGTTCATAAAATTGTGAAGATTTATTTATGAACAGATCCTTAGTGGAGAGGAAGTTCTCCGAATGAGTTAAACAAAGGAATTCAACTGAGAGGAATCAGAAGAGTGATGGTAAGTCCTTCTTCGCCGTTCTCGACATTCAGTTCTCCGTCCATCTTCTCCATCAGTGTTTTCGCGATATAGAGTCCCAGACCGCTGCCTTCTTCACTGCTGCTCGCCCACTTTTTGCCACGGTAAAACTTGTTGGTGATAAGGTTAAGCTCGTCCTTTTCAACCCCCGGTCCATGATCTGATATCTTCATCTGCAGATAATCCTCCATGATGGCGAAATCCGTATCTATCACTGTATTGGCATATTTATAGGAATTAGCGATAATATTGCCGATCACCTGACTCATGCACTTTTGATCGATCCGGATCAGTACATCCGGTATGGAATAGGCTCTCACCAGCCCCCTGTCATCATATTTTTTCAAAATATCCGAAAGAACTCCTGCCTCTTCATCCGTGCAGCTTACTTTAAATTCTCCCAGTTCGTCCAATGTCGATGAAAAGAGGTCACTTACAAGGGCATCGATCTGATCTGCTTTCTTATATATATTGTCGAGCTTATCTACCATATAGGCATCGTCAATGTCCGTAATTTTCTCCGTCCCATTTGCAGATTCAGGCTTCTTACAAGTCTCATCTTCCCTCACCTTTAGTTTTGTCATTAAAAGCTCCGTTGTCAGCTTGATCCCGGTGATCGGGGTCTTTAAGTCATGGCTTAAGGATGCCACAAGTTCACGCTCCTTCTTTTGCAGGGCGATCTCTCTTTTCTTAGACTCCGACAATTCCTCCCGCATGATATCGAAGCTCTCGGTAAATGCACCAAACATATTATTCCTGTCCATCATCAGAGGTTCGTCAAGATTTCCTTCCGCTATGCGGCCGGCAAAATCTTTCATATTCTGAAACGGAACAATGATCCTTCTTTTAATATACACACCGTAACAACAGGCACAGATTATCAATATGACACCGAAAATCCCCAGTCCTGTGATCAATCGCATCCTTAGCCGGTTGTATTCATCATAGTTATCAAGAAGTACCACGCTTCCCACGATCTGACCGTCCAGGATCACGTAAGTGTAAGCATATTTATTTTTTATTGCCGTCTCGATCGACATTGATGTGTTATATTCCGGATTAGAACTTAAAAGTATATCGTTCGTGACGCCAAGAATCACATAATCCACCCCGTAGGATTTACCTGACATATCCTTTAAACTGTCCCAGTTATCCACGGCATCCTGTGTAATTTCATTGAGCCTTATCACATTACGCTCACTTGCCGCCCAATCGGTTTTCTTACCGGTAATAATAAACAGTGCTGCCATTCCGATAAGGTAGATGACGGCAAGCATGAATACTGCTTTATAATATTTACTCATATATTTCCTCTATCATATATCCGACACCCCAGATTGTTTTAATGATCTGCGGCTCCTTCGGATCTGTCTCGATCTTTTCCCGCAGATGTCTGATATGTACCGGAAGTGTCCCTTCTCCGATAAATTCATCATCCCACACATTTTTCAGGATCTCTTCTTTGGTCACGACTCTGCCTGCATGATCGATAAGATATTGCAGCAGTTTATATTCCATTGCCTTAAAGGTTATCTGCTCATCCCTGTTTTTCAGTTTATGCGTACCGGTATCAAGCCATATCTCTTCTGCGAGCCTGATATTTGTATTTTTGCAGGCACTATCCGGATGTTCTCCCCCGGCACCTTCCGTATCATCGCTTTTTTCCGCTGCCAGTCTCGCCGCTTCCTTTGCTTTTTCGTATCTTGACAGAGTCGCTTTTACCTTTGCCAGCAGAATACTTAATGTATACGGCTTTTTAATATAATCATCACCGCCGATATTCAGTGCGATCAGCACATCATCATCACTTGTTCTGGCACTGATGAATAGAATCGGCATATCATAGTTTTCCCTTATCTTTCTGCACAGATCAAAGCCCGACTTTTCTCCCAGATTGATATCTAAGAGCAGCAGGGAAATGGTATGCTTTTCCAGAAAATCCACTGCCTCATCATAATTTGTAACATATGCAGTTTGCACATCAAACATATTAAAATATTCTGCGGTAGACTGCGCGATCACTTCATCGTCATCGACCATCAGCACCTTGTATTGGCTTATCATATCCTTTGTAACCTC
>CAJOMI010000243.1 GCA_905235545.1 uncultured Lachnospiraceae bacterium
ATCGCAAGTGCGGAAGCATACGCAATAGAATGATTCTTTTTCTTCATTCTACACATCCTCCTTTAATAAATTTTTATATATCTATCTCAAGTTAGTGTTAGCTAACCATGAGTCCAAAAAGAAGGGATGACATTCATCCCCTATGCGCAGTTCTCATCCGGATAAGCAAATGCTTCCTTCCAACTACGCCGTCTGCGACTGTATCTTCATCGCTTTCACGATTTTTTCGGATAAAAATCCGATCACCGCTCCGGTGATCACACCTGCGAGCAGCAAAACCGGAAAATAGTATAAGATCTTTTCACTTCGGATCACAAATGCCGCGGATAAGATCTGTCCCAGATTGTGAAATACTCCACCTAAAACACTGACTCCGATCACGGAAAACCAATTCCGTTTCCGGAAGAGATACATGACCAAAAAACTGAGGATAGCGCCTGCAAAGCTATAAAGAAGGGATACCCCGTTTCCGAACAGAATACCCATCAGAAAAATGCGGACCATCGAAATCATAAACGCCTCTCCCGGCGTCATCAGATAAAGCGCGGTTACCACCACAATGTTGGCAATTCCAAGTTTCACTCCCGGAATCCCGAAGGAGAACGGGATCAAAACTTCAATATAACTGAATATCATTGCCAGTGCGACAAAAATTCCAATCTTTGCTACTTTCTTTGACATTTGTTATCCCTCCTGTTTTCCTTGGGTAATTTCTATTTTGCAATGGAATCGATTTCCATATCTGACCCATCGTTTCCGGTTTCCCCAATATCCACTTCCACGATCATTTTGTGTGGCAGACAAACCAGACTTTCATGGTTATCGGAAATCTTTCCCATCTTTACACAATACTTGTCCGGACAGTCTGCATCCTTTACATACGCTTTCCCATCCTCTATGATAATTACATTGTATCCGGTTTCACTCTCGACCTTTATCTCTCTGTTCTTATCTAACGAATACGTTCCGAATTTCTTTCCATTCACCGTGATCCGGATTCGATTTCCGGTCTGTTGACGCATTCCTGCCAGCACCAGATAGAAAATTCCTGCCAGCACCAGCAATCCGGTGATTAACCAAATATCTCTTTTATTCATTCTGTCTTTTCTGTTCACATCCTGTTCCTGCTAGACCGGATTGGAATCTTTTTCAGATTATGCCAAATGATTTCCAATCAAAATCTCCTTATACGGTTACACTCCTGCCCATACCAAAAGCCCTGCCAACAGACACGCCCGTAAGATTGTGAATATAAGTTCAAGTTTCTTCGGCACTGCACTTCGCTTCACATTCTGTTTAGGGCAAACATGGATACACTTTCCGCATTGAAAACATTCCCCCGACACATCCGGACTTCCCGCCTGTGGAAGATCGATATCGGAAGGACAGACCCTTTTACATCCGGAACAACCCTTCACGCATTCTTCCTTTTTCCTTTTCAGTGTAAAGAAAGGCAATGTCGGCATCCATGTAAATACCGCTCCCATCGGACATAAAAACCGGCAGAAAAATCGTTCACAAAAAGCCATGCCGATCAGGATCAGTACGAGCAAAAACGTTCCGATCAGATAACTGCCCAGTTTGAAATTGCCGGCTATCAGCATAGAGAAAACATCCCATGGGCTGCTCCCTCTAAGATCCCCATACTTTCCAATAAAACAGAGCAGTACGATACCTGTCAGGATTCCATACTTCACATAGATCAGCACTCTGCCCCAGGATTCTTTGAATACAATTGGCTTTTTCTTCCGTTTTTTACAGATCCAAAGATAAAACGAATGGACCGCATCTCCCAACGCTCCAAATGAGCACGCATATCCACAAAAGAATCGTCCAAACAAAACCGTATATAATAATAGTGCGATCAACACGTCAATAAAAGGATTCCTTTCAATCTTCGCTCCGGTGCCCATCTGGGTAAATATATATTTGACGCCGGAAAAAGCAGTTGTGAATGCCGACGGAAGCAGAATAAAAAACACCAACTGAATCAATCCTCTCACATAACCATGTATTTTTCTCTTCTGAACTGCAGTCCATTTTTTCATAATCTCACATCTCCATTTTGTGATTACATCCGACGACGCTCTGTCAAATATCACAATCTATTCTTCATTTATGTGCCTGTTCCAGTGCCTTTGCTGTGGCAGCACGGATTCCGGTTGAACTATAAGTAGCACCGCTTATCGTGTCCACATCAGCAGATTGATTTTTTAATATATCTTTTATGATGGAACTTGCCATCTGCAGATACGCACCGTCTTCCGCAGGTGCAGAAAGAATATTTAAGTTCATCATGACGCCTTTTTCTATGGTGAGTTCTATCGTGATATCGCCACCGTATCCCCTTGCACTCGCCTGGTAAGTTCCATCGGTATAATCAGACTCTGCAACTTCCTCCTGATCTGTTTTATTCGATTCAGTGCCTTTTCGTATTCGTCCAATTGCAGATTTGAACTTTCAAGTTCTGCCTGTAGTCCGGCGATCTCCTCCGCCTGCGCCCGATGCTCCAGTGTCATATTGTAAACAAGAAACATTCCAATGATCAATATAATATTGACTGTCTTTATCCAAAAACGATTCACATCTTTTCCCTTTCTTATTCTGTCTTTGCTCCGGCAAGCATGCTTCGAATTGCAGAGATGATCGCATTAGAAGAGCATGTTGCACCCGAGACTGTATCAACCTGATCCGCATTCCCACTACCGGTCACCTGGCTGACGATTCCGGCGATTTTTTTTGTTCCGTTAGCGGCTCGATCCACATACCATGTATTATCCTCTTCACCATCCACCTGATAGATATTTGTCACGGATGTGATCTTGTCATTCTGAATCGTTATCGTCACCGATAACGTATATGGTTCAAAATCTTCATCACTGTCCGGAGAACAAAGCACCGCTAACGTGTAGACGCCATCCTTATATACTTTTTTCTTCGTTTCATCGGTCGGTTGCTCCGCGGTTTCTTCTCCATCATCTTGCGGCAATTCAACCTCTGTCGTTTTATCCTCTGTCGTCTTATTCTCTGTTGCTTTTTCATCCTTCTCTGATTTTTCGGTTTTTTTATCACTTTTTTCTGTAGAATCGGTATGTCGATTTTCTGCTTCTTCTGTCGCCTTTTTTGCAGCATCCAATGCATCCTGTACCGCTTCTATCAATCCGTTTGAGCTGAACGTTGCGCCGCTTACCGTATCCACGTTCGTACTTTGTGTTTTCAGGATCGAATCAAGTATGACTTTTGCCTTTCCAAAAAATTCATCATCATCCGCATAGTCAGAAACCACAATGGAAGTGATCGTATGATTTTTGATCGTAACCACTACGGTTATGTCTCCGCGGTATCCTTCCCCCACTCCATGATATTCACCGTCTATATAAGGTATATTGCCGGAAGGAGTCTCTTTCTCCTTATCTTTCTTATCTTCCTGCTTCTTCTCTTTATTTGATTTCTTTTTATCTTTTTTCTCATCTAATCCTGCATCTTTTAACGCATCCCTCACTGCCTCGATCAATCCGTTGGAGCTGTAAGTTGCACCGCTCACTGTATCCACGTTCGTACTCTGTTTT
>CAJOMI010000244.1 GCA_905235545.1 uncultured Lachnospiraceae bacterium
CTTGTCTGCAGAAAACTGCTCAAGCAGACTTTATTGCCGGAAAATATGCCGGAAGATATTGCAAAGACCATGTATGGAGACGGAGATCTTCATGATATGTATATCGGGGAAGTAGTGGATATTATACGGGAATAAAGGTTGCATTTATTATAATAAAACCGTGAAGTAGGACAAAGATAACAGCAAAGACATTAGTAGACGGACAGAGTTGGCTAAAAGGTAAAATATGAGGTTAATTTATGAATTGTGAAGAGATCAGGGTTAATAAGAGAAATATTTCTGCTAAGGATAAGGAGAGGGACAAAAGAAACACGGAGCTTTTATTTCGGCTCAATCATACGATGCCGATGACAGAAGAATATGATAGTCTTCTTCGGGAACTCCTCGGGGAGAATCTGGGCGATGGAAGCTATATTATGGCACCTGTCACAAACATTGTATGCCCCGAGAAACTCAAGTTGGGGAAAAAGGTTTACATCAATCCGGGCTTCCTTGCGATGTCCAGAGGCGGGATTACGATAGGTGATAATACGCAGATAGCGGCCAATGTACAGATTCTTTCAAATGATCATGATGTTCACAATCTGTCCGTCCACAAATGCAAACCGGTAGAAATCGGGAAAAATGTATGGATTGGTGCAGGCGCAACCATTTTACCGGGAGTACGAATAGGGGATCGCGCAGTGATAGGAGCAGCCTCCGTCGTTACAAAAGATGTTCCGGACGGAGCTGTTGCGGTATGTAATCCGGCAAGGGTGATCAAAATGCTGGATTTTATGTGATTTGCGTTTAGGGCTTGATCCTATCTTCTTATTCTGGCTGTTGTTTTTTATTTGAGAGGACGCCCGAGCAGGGATCCATCCTCAAAATTGTAGTAGCTGCCTCTTGCCGCCCATAGTGGACTGAAGTAGGCGCATCCGTTTGAGTCAACATAATTGCAGTAATATCCGGTAAACATTTCTACATGATAAATATTAGAATATTTCTTCTTCATATTGGCCGATTTGAAAAGCAGGTCCCCCGGGTTGACGGTCATTTTATTCAGTTTTTTCCGGGTGATCCCTCCGGAGATCATCTTCTTGTGGGATTTGCACCATTTTGCCTCCGACAGGGCAACACCGGGATAATTCTTTGATCCGAAGGTTACATTTGCTTTTTCTTTGTAGGCTTTCCATACTAAGGCACTGCAATCATAATAGCCTTTTCTGGTGCGAAGTGCCTGACTGTATTTCCAATGCGTGCCGATGTAAGTGGCGCGCTCCGTTACTTTTTTGATTTTCGATTTGGTGACGGATACCGCGCATCCGAGATATTGATCGCCGACCTTTGCGGTGATGATGCAATTGCCAATCTTTTTCCCGTTGACGTTACCGTTTGCATCGACAGTAGCGATCTTCGGGTTGCTGGATGTCCAGACTACTGTTCCGTCATAACCGCTTACGGTGAGTTTTTTCTTTTTATTCTTTACCAGCAGATAGGACTGGTTGGAAATTCCCAATTTTTTCGACTCATAATCCACTGTAAATACTTTGCCGTAGATGGTAAATGTAATCTTTGCTGTGCCGGTGGCAGTGGAAGACTGATGCAGATAAATGATGTTGTCTTCGATATAAGCATCTATGTTTAACTTGGAATTGCTGCAGGTATAAGAAAATGCATCGTCATCATACGAATTGATCATAAAATCGCTGTTGATGGTGATTGTTGCTCTTGCGGAATCGTAAGAAGGTTTGTTCCCATAGGAATAATATGGGTACATGTAGGCACGAACCTTTGTGGTGGAAAGTGTGACATTGGTCATGTCTGCACTGACGGTAAAATTGATCACTGCATGGAAGATGGAAGATCGGTAATACCGGTAATCAGAATCTTTGTATGCGGAGATATAGATCTGCGTTGTACCGGGTGCAACGGCGGTATAGGTTCCGTCCTCATTTACTTCCACGATATCGGAATCGTCGCTTGAAAACTCAAAGGAACAGGAAGAGGCAGAATTCTCCTTTATAGAGGAAAGATCGGGTGTTATCCGTCCGGAATCTCCGATGTAGACGGACATGTTCAACGTATCATTATCACGTATAGAGATATTCTTTGTGGCAGCATGAACATCGATATGCCCCAAAGCAAGGATAATAAAACAAAGAGTAAAAAATAATCTGGTATAGCTCAACTTTATCTTGTTCATAGAGATAGACCTCCTTCGTGAATATGATACGGCTGTTGCGGCGACTCTCTTTTTACGGTTTTGTTGCATGAAATCGCCTGGCCTGTTTGAACAACCGATATTGTTATCTCATATAATGATGTCGGGGTCAAAAGGTATTTTGCCCCCAACTGATGCCTACGCACGACTACATTGCTACGCAATTCTCGTCGTGCTAAAAACATTCGCAATCCGCATATTTAC
>CAJOMI010000245.1 GCA_905235545.1 uncultured Lachnospiraceae bacterium
GAGGGCCAGTTCAAATGCCTCTGCTGCCTCCGGATTCGGATAACTTACCGTTGGGAACTCGCCATCCGGCAATTCCTGTTCCGGAACCACATAAACATTTTCAAATCCAATCTCTTTTAAAACTCTTCTCGCAGGAATATTACCGGTTCCGTGAAGCGGAGTATAAACAATCTTAAGATCCTTTCCATACTGATCGATTGCATCCTGATGGAGTACCAGTTTCTTCAACTCTGCGATATATGTATCATCCACCTCTGCTCCGATGGTCACATAAAGACCTGCCTTCACAGCCTCTTCCTTATCCATCGTCTTGCAGGTAGAGAGATCGGTGATCGCCTTGACTTCACTCATAATTCCGCTATCGTGCGGCGGAGTGATCTGCGCGCCATCCTCCCAATATACTTTATAACCGTTGTACTCCGGCGGATTATGACTTGCCGTTACATTGATACCGGCGATACATCCCAAATGGCGAACTGCATAAGAGAGTTCCGGTGTCGGACGAAGGGATTCAAAACGGTAGGCCTTGATACCGTTTGCTGCAAGACAGAGTGCTGCCTCCTCTGAAAACTCCGGTGACATTCTGCGGGAATCATACGCGATGGCAACTCCCTTATTCTCACCACCCTGTTTCTTGATATAGTTTGCAAGTCCCTGTGTTGCACGGCGCACAACATAAATATTCATACGATTAACACCTGCACCAATAATGCCGCGCAGACCGGCTGTACCGAATTCCAGATCCGCATAAAAGCGTTCCTTCTTCTCCTGCTCATCATCCGCAATTGCTGCAAGCTCCTTCTTTGTGTCTTCATCAAAATATGGATTGCTCATCCACTCCTCGTAAATCTGATTATAATCCATGACGTTCCCCTTTCTTAATGAGAAATCATTCTCTCATCCAATAAAGTCGCAAGTAAAAGTTCAGAAGATTTCTTCCGATTTTCACATAGCCAAAAGTATTATATTGCTTTTTTTCTCTTTTGTAAATAAGTTATTCTCATTTCCACATTCTAAAAATTGCCAAAATTTCACCACATCTTCATGTTATATTTTCACAGTCTGAAAAAGATCGGCATACTTTTTCAACATTGCACGTTTTTCTTCCTCCTGCCGGATGACGGTTTCCAATTTTTCCAGATATTTGGGCGATAAAAAAGCTTTTTTTGTATTGTAATAGCCATTGGCAATCTTCCAGAACTTCTCCGGATATGAAAAAAGAGTATACATATAAGCATAGTCCTCTCCCGAGAGCGGAATCTTCCTGTCATACGCCTCAAATATATGTCTCAGCATTTCATGATCAAAATGGTTTTTTTCCATAACCTTTCTTGTAAACTGATAGAGATCCTGCAACTGGTTCCCCTTAGAAAAGCGTTCAAAATGTACAATCGCCACTTCCTCTGCTCCCAGAATCACATTGTGCTGATTGTATGCTCCATGACAGATACCATAATGCGCCCGTAAAACCCGCTTTGTCTCTGCATTCTGCCTTTTTTGTCTGAAATCCGAAAGCATGCTCAAGCATGCTTCCCCCTGTTCAAAATAAGCCGGAAATACTTGCAAAAACAAATTCTCAAATGCATTCTTTTGTTTTACCTTACTCACAAATCGGTAAATTTTTTTCAGTTCCCTGTTATGCCGGATAAAGGTATCCTCTATCTCTTTATCTCCATCCACCTCGAGAACCGCCTGTTTTTCCAATGTCCAGTCCTCCGTCTTTGTGCAATCGGCTTCCGTACTTTCCTTCTCGACACAATTCTCCCCATTCGTCTCACATTTTAACGCTTTCTCCAACGCACTTTGACTGATCTCATACACATACGCAATTTTCTCCAATTCTTCTCCATCCGCAATCGCACGCTGTATCTCCTCAATCTTTTTTTCTTCCTTCAAAATCCGATCCTGTTCCCATGCCTCTTTATATTCTTCCGCTACCTTTTTCCCATATATATGAAAAACCGCCATTGCCTGAACTGCACATAGGATATCTCTCTCACTGTGCATATCACATTCGTCGCCCTCAAAATGTTTTTTTAACACATACGGCTGTCTGTATTTGTCACAGGTGAACAACATTCCCTCTTTATTGGGAATAATATAATCCAGATTCTCCATTCCCTCCTTCCGGAACAGATTTTTCAATACGTATTCCTGCTCCAGGCGTGTCACGCTGCCGCGAAACGGTTCTAAAATAAACGGTCCATCCGTTGTTGTCAGAATTGTTGCCCCTCTTCCTTTTCTTGTGCTTACGATATCCATCTCATATTGCGCATATACCTCGGCAAGTTTTTCAGACATAAAAAAATCCCCTCCTTTACTTACTTTCCATCTTATGAAGGGGATTTCATTTTCATTCTATTTTTTTGATGTTCCATATCCTGCAATGTACGCTTCCAT
>CAJOMI010000246.1 GCA_905235545.1 uncultured Lachnospiraceae bacterium
CGATTTGAGTTTCTTGTTGTTCTTTACTGCATTGTCCCCGATCGCGGTAACTTTATAAGTCTCTCCCTCTATCTTAACCGTATCCGGAACTTTGACCGACGTTACCTTTGCGTTCTTTGCTTTTGTAAATGTGACTTCTTTCTTCGTTGTAGTGGATGCCGTCACCTTATAGGTACCGGAAGAAAGCGTTTTTATTGTTCCGACGGAAGGTAAGGTTTTCTGTGCAGACGGCTGTTGGGTTGACGGATGATCTTCCGTGGTTGGCTGTTCATTCGATGTCTGTCCTCCAGTCGTCGGATTTTCACTTGGCTTCTGCTCTATTCCAGAACTTGAAATTAATTTAAATGGTATATTGTACTCATCTGCAAATTTTTTTGCATAACTATCCTCCTCGCCATAAATCACTGCTTCATACGAACTCATGTCATTGTGCCACGATCCAATTCCATCAATATCTATTACACTTTGAGGTATGATTACACTTCCGACAAAATCAATAATTGTCTGCCCATCCTTAATCTCAGTAACGTCATCCGGTATAGAAAGTTTCCCTTTTAGACCGGAAGGAAATTTTTCAATAATCTTCATATCCTTTGAATAAAGCCATCCATCTTTAGCCGAATATACCGTATTTTTATCACTTACAATATATCTGGTTAATGGTCTATATGACTTGTAAATTTCTCACCCAAATACCATTCTGTAATCAAATCACATCTATAATAAACAAAATCCTCATAATCATCTGCCGACTCAAAACAATCATACTCATAAGAGGTCACTGTATTCGGAAAAACTAATTTCCCTTTGTATCCTCTCGGGCAAAACACCATTGTTTCTATTTTTTTATCATAAACAATATTGTCTATCACCGTATAGTCCGTGTCATCAGAAGATATGATTATCTCACTCAAGTTTTGACATGTACTCAAATCAATAAATTTGAAACATTTTCCGACATTTATACTTTTCAACTGATTACAGTGATAAAATGCGTTATCCCCCACTAAATCAACACTTTCCGGTATCGTTATTTTACTTAGGCTTCCATTGGAAAAAGCATTTGTCTGAATTAGTTGTATTCCATCAGGAATTATAAGTTCACCCGTCATAGCACCAGGTGCTGCAATTAATTGAGTGTTTTCTTTATCATAAAGAATTCCGTTTTTGCTACAATAATACATATTTTCTGAATCTACCGTAAACTCTGTAATTCCTGTTTCATTTAGCAACGCAAACCAATCTAAATACATATTTTTCTCAATAAAAAAGGCACCTTTTTTAGCCCCTGGATATTGAATTACTTTAATCTCAGGCACTTCTTCATCAGCATCGTCCTCATCATACTCTTCCTCATATTCTTCATACTTATAATGAAAACTATTCTGACACAACATATCTTTATAAGAAAAATAATTGGAATTGCCACTAGAAACCTTATACGAAACCACAGATCTACAATCTGCAAATGCATTGTCATATATTTCCTCCACCGAAGCCGGTATAGTAATGCTCGTTAGAGAACTACACCCATAAAATGCATAGTCTCCAATATAATCCAAAGAATCAGGGAACTCTATATTCTGTAATTCCTTGCATTTAAAAAAAGCTTTACAGCCTATACCGGTTACTTGATTAGGGATATTAATACTCTTTAAAGAGTAAAATTTTGAAAATGCGTCTTCCCCAATTTCTGAAATACTGTCCGGTAATATAATTTTTGAAACATTATATTCAATACTTACATAGTAATTTAAATAACCACCTTGATCCCGGTCATATATATCTCCTATACCTACAACCTTCAATCCATTTAATGTATCCGGAATCTTCCATGTAATATTGTCTTCTTGTTCCCAATATTCTAATCCATTGTCATAACCTGTAATCCACGCTCCTCCTTCATAATCAATATAACTGTAATATCCACTTTTTTTCTCTGTATATTCTGCTGCATACACAACAGACTTAGTATCAAACACCTCAATTGCAAATATTATCAAACTGCAAATAATCATAATTTGTTTTAGCCTATTTCTTTTCACATGAATCACTCCTTATCATTCATAAATCTACTCTTAATCTGTCACAATATTATTAGCCAGCTAACTACACTATAATATTATCCTTTCTCATAAAAAACCTACTATATACCTCTCAATTCCCATGATCCTAAGAGTGCGGCAACCACTCCCCTTCATATGCTTCCCGCGCCTACATCCAATCTGATTATTTCTGATTTATCAATCCATCCCCCTTTTCACCACTACCATATTTACAATTTCCGTTCCAGTATTTCTTTTCAAAAACACTCCCAACAATACCCAAATTATACCATGTTTCCCTTTTCATCCCAGTATTTGAGCGCCAATAGTCAATATAGAGGGCGAAAAGTATATTCTTTTTTATAAATCCGTCACAAATATTATCGTGATAATTATACAACTTTCGAATTATTATATCAATATTTTCTTCGCTTTTAGCGAATATTATTATATTATTGGATTCTTCTAATGAAAATTTTATATAGATATGATAAGAAAAAAGGGGGTGAATTTATGTTAGATGAACAAACAAGATGGGATATAGGATCGAGAATTCGGGAATGCAGAGTCAACAACCGCTTGACACAGGCGGAATTCGCTGAGAGTATCGATATATCCATCAACTTTCTATCTGAAATTGAAAACGGCAAGAAGGGGCTTTCTTATGAGACCCTGTATGCCATATGCAAGAATCATTCGATATCGGCGGACTACATTTTATTTGGCAACCCTACTGAGGCCGACCGGTATTCTACAATCATTGATATTTCCAACAAATTAACAGACAGAGAGTGAGCTCCGCACACTGATCAAATATTTGGAAGCGCTTTTAGAATTGAAACAATTATAGTCCCGACGCAAAGAAGCAGATCATCTGCCGCCTTTCAGATACGCTCCGATTTGATCATAATCGCCTCTTGCTGCCAATTCCTTCAAGAATCGGATATGATGCTGCAGATCGTGACGCTCCTCTTTTAAGCGCTCATATTCGCATTCCATTTGCTGCAGATATTCGACCTGTTTTTCGATTTCTTCCTGTTCATATTGCAATCGGTCCTTTTCACTGGTCTCATAATACATTTTATTCATTGCATTCACGATTAGAAAGAGACTCACCACGAGCAACTGTGCAGAAAGAAAAACATACAGGATCAGCTTTTCATTGTGATAATTCATGGCAATGCGAATCAGTAAAGTATAAAGCATGGTCCCCGGGATAAATACCGGAAGCGCCCATATTCCAATCTTTCCGTATTCCTTACGTTTCAAATATTTTCTGATGGATTCATATATTGCAGCCTCCAACAGTTTTATTCCAAGAACAAGTATTCCTGTATTGTCATCGAGATTCATCAGATTGTAATCAAGCACTGCGTAGTAGACAAAAAGAATGATGGAATCCAGCAATAGAATATACATCATTGCAATCAAATATAGAATCACATGACGTCCCGAAGTACCATGCAGGAAAAAATGCATATACAAAAAAGAGAGTACAAACCCGCCCAAAAAAGAAAATATTGTTGACATATATAGAACGGTATTTGCAAAATAGGTCACATATCCCATTACGATGATCATAAAAACGGTTTCCATTTTGATCTTCCAATTGTTTTTCTTAAGACCGCATTGGTCGATAAAAAATCGAATGAGATAAAATGATTCTATAAAATTTACTTTTTCCCTCATTGGCCATGTGAGGGGATTACATAGTTTTATAAAATTCATCAATGTTTCCCTTACCCTCCGTCATAATTTCCTCAAAAAAGATTTCCCAGATGCCTCATATAAATCTGTTTCGCTTCCTTATATCGGTACTTCGAAACAGGGAGTGTTACCCCGTCCTGCATCACAACCCCGCTCTGCGCAAATGCACTGATAAAATCCATGTTTACAATGTAACTCCGATGAATCTTTACATAGTTTGAAGCAGAAAGCTGCTTCTCTATATCAGACAGCTTATTCCGAATCCGTATTTTTTGATCCCGTTCAATTATTCTGACCCACTTATCATCCGCCTCAAAATACATAACATTATCCGCATGAACCCGATATATGGTCGTACCGTCCCTCAAGGATATCCGGTCGTCTTTCTTCGATGCATATAACTCCTGTATCTTTTCAAGAACACCTTCAATCTCTTCTGAAAAGAATCGTTTCCGTATAAAATAGATCGCACGACAGTCAAAACTTTTCCACACGTATCCATCATAATCGGAAAACAGGACAATGATGATACCCTGATTCCCCTTTCGCATCTCTTTACTCAATTGGAATCCGTCTTTCTTCGGCATTTTACAATCCAGAAACACAGCGTCCAATTCATTCGACTGTTTCAGCAAAACATCCACATTAGAATAAGGAATCACTTTTCCCGGCATGCCGGTTTTCTCCAAATTCTCACGAATCATTTCCGTATATCGGATTAGATTGTCCTTTTGATCATCTATAATGCCTATTTTAATCATCCGCTATCACCACTCCCACTCGAAATAATTCTTTTTCCTCCAATATCAATTCTCCTGCGTACCGGTCCACAATACGTTTTACACTTCTAAGACCGTACCCATGCATGCTCTTATCTTTTTTGGTTGTCATCGGCAATCCATCCGGACTTCCGGATGACTTCATGCGGTTCCTATCATAGGAATTAAGGATATTTAAAACAAAATGAGCATGTGTTTTCTTCACATGTACTTCCACAACACGTTGCTCTTTCGGCAGATCCATAACCGCCTCGATCGCATTGTCCAGGAGATTGGACAGTATCACATTCATATCCACCGTTTCAATGGAATGCAATTCCACATTCTGAATATCAAGCGCTATATGAATATCCTGTTTTTCGGCCTGTAAAATCTTCTGACTGAGAATAATATCAAAAACCGGATTGCCGGTCTGCAGAAGAAAAGAAGGACTTATATCCTCTTCGATCCATTCCGATAAGTACCGATTCACTTCTTCGTAATTTTCCTTTTCGCATTCATCCAACACTTTTCTTTGGAGATCGTCTTTTTTACTCTTCAGATTCTGTAATTCCTGTTCCATCATCTGCAGCGAACTCAAATATTCCAATTCCATCTCTTTTTGTTTCGTTTGTGACAGAATCTGTTGACATTCTTTCGCGATACGTTCGTTCTTTCGAAGAATATAGATTGTATATACCGCAATCAATGCCGCACTAACAAAACTTAAAACCATCCACCTAAAATGCAATTGCACCAATGCATCATCCAGGGAAATTGCCACAGAAAATACGCCAAACATAAATAGTGCGAGAAGAATTACAAATCCTTCCCGGATCTGCCTTATATTTTTTAATTTCTTCATAATGCACCTCTTTCCAATCTTACTAATTATA
>CAJOMI010000247.1 GCA_905235545.1 uncultured Lachnospiraceae bacterium
CTTAAAGTCTGCGGATTTTACCGCATCCACACTTGCCATGATGGTCTCTAAATCCTCAGCCACACCGGCCTCCAGATATTCACCCAATGTATCCTTTAAAACCCGGACACCTTCCACATCGGAACCGGTCTTTTCAAATAACGCGAGATATTTATCCACATTCTCCTTCGGATAACCCTGCGCCACCAGATCCTCTGCAACGCCGTCCAAACCGATCTTATCCATCTTGTCCAGAGTGATAAATACACTGTCATAATCTTTTTCTTCAAATCCACTGTATGCTGCCATCGCCTTTAACATCTTGCGGTTATTGAGACGAATGGTAAATTTCTCGAATCCGAGTTTTCCAAGCAGTGTGGTAGTCGCCGTAATTAACTCAATCTCTGCCAGAATCGTCGGCTCTCCCAAAATGTCGATATCACACTGCATAAACTGGCGATATCTTCCTCTCTGCGGTCGGTCCGCACGCCACACATTGCCCATCTGAAGTGCCTTGAACGGACTTGGCAGATCATTGGCATTATTCGCATAATATCTGGAAAGCGGTAATGTCAGATCGTATCGCAGACCACCGTCCACCAGATCCGCTTCCTCCTTCGCCTCATCCATCTTCAACTTGTCGCCCCTCTTCAAAATCTTGAAGATGAGCTTCTCATTCTCTCCACCCTGATTGGAGGACAGGTTCTCTATGTGTTCCACACATGGAGTCTCCATTCCCGAAAACCCGAACGTCTTGTAGGTCTCCTTAATCTGTGCGATCACATAATCGCGAATCTCCATCTCCTTCGGGAGTATATCCTTCATGCCGGTAACCGGCTTCTTCTTCATAGCCATCTCTCTAAATCCTTTCTATTTTTATCTCTCTACCAGGTGATTACGAAACTCTTTATTATTCCTGAATCTATTGTGTATATGATATAGATTCCATAAGCAGACCCTGACGCAGGCGTTGGTACTTAATGAGTGTGTAACACGAATTTAGTACCACTACGCCGGAGGCGGAATGAAAATGTGTCTGCAATGGAACTATATCATATGCACAATGACAAAGCTTTAAAACGGAGTTTCGCAATCGCCTATTATCTCTCTACTTCATCATGTATAATACTTTGAAACGCAAGAAAAATCTTCATATCAAAATGTCGTACTTCCTCGATCAGTCTTGCTGTCAAACGCCTTCCGATACGGACGGTCCGTCGTGAGGGCCACAAATACATCACAGACGCGAAGTACCCTTGCCCCGTAGGGGATATCCTCTCCCATCAGATTGTCCGGATACCCGGTACCGTCATAATTCTCGTGGTGATGCAGAATCATCTCACAGATCCGGTCTGAATATCCGTGGGCTTTTACCACCTCATAACCGAGATTGGAATGCAGTCTGACGTAACGCATCTTCTCGACATTGAGCGTATCTTCCTCTCCGCCGTAAAGATAGGTGCTCGCCCGGAGTTTTCCGATATCATGCAGCATGCCTGCCACTTCGATATCGTGACAAAATTCTTCATCCAGCTTCAGTTCTCTCGCAAGTATACCCGCCAGGCGACTGACTTCGATTCCATGTGCGATCTCCGTCTCCATATCCTCTGTCAGATAGTTCGACATCTCTTCCGCATTCTTCTCACTCACTTCCTGCATGTACTCTGCCTCCTTTATCCCCACAGATCTGTGCTGTTTTATTCCTGCACATGTTCTGCAAGCAAACCCTAAACATTATCATCGGTCAACGTATCAAACATCCCCTGTTTCCGCTCCGTCATCGGTCAACGTATCAAACATCCTTTGTTTCCGCTCCGTCATCTCTTCAATGCGCTCCATATAATGGTCCACATTCTTCACATTCTCCACCCGCTCGATCCGGTTTTCTTTATGAAATACGAACTTGGAAGATGCGCCTGCACCCATGGCGAGTATATCCATCTTCTCCTCCATGATCAGGATATTGTACGGACTCTCTTTCCCTTTCGCCGCATAGCCCACATTTTCCAATTTGCCCGGAATATTTTTCTGACGATACAGGTAATACGGAAACAGATTCATTCTTCTGGCACAGGCATCCACCGCCAACAGCATCTCATTGGTGCTGCCTTTTATGAGCTCGTGATACCGCTCCATCTCGATGTTGAGATTCGCGGCACGCTTGATGGCAAGGGAATGTACCGTCAAACTGTCCGGTCGGAGTTTTTCAATCTCCTCCAGCGTATGACAGACCTCACCGATCTCTTCTCCCGGAAGGCCGACGATCATATCCATATTGATATTGTCAAATCCCACCTGTCTTGCCAGATAAAATGCTTCCTTTGTCTGCTCCACTGTATGTGCCCGTCCGATCAGGGAAAGCGTTTCATCCGACATCGTCTGCGGATTGATGCTGATCCGCTCCACGCCCAGACTTTTCAACACCTTCAGTTTGTCTTCCGTGATGCTGTCCGGTCTTCCGCATTCCACACAGAACTCTCTCACATACCGCATATCAAATGTCTGCTTCAATCGCGTGATCAGTGCCTCTAACTGCTTTGCCGACAAGGCACTCGGCGTCCCGCCTCCGATATAGACGGAGACCAGTCTTTTCTTCCGATATGGCTCTGCCTTTGCTACAAAGTCCATCTCCCTGTATAGGGCCTGCAGATAATCCTCCACCTTATCCCGGTATCCCGCGATCGGGTAGGATGTAAACGAGCAGTAAAGACATCGGGTCGGGCAGAAGGGGATGCCAATATAAATGCAGTATTCCTCTTCATAGTGAAAATCCCGGAACAATTCCTGTTCTCTCTTTGCCACTTCAATGCAGATATCCGCCTTTTGCGGAATCGTCAGATAAGTGTCCGTATATACTTTATGTATCGTCGGCTCATCCACACCCTTCTCCAACATCTCGGTCGCAATCTTGGTGGGACGCACACCGGTAAGACTTCCCCACGGAAGTTCTTTGCCCGTGTAGTCCGATAACAGGTGATAAAGAGCTGCCTTTAACGGATTCCTTGCTATCTTCTTATCGAGATAATCCACCACAACAGTCCGGCTTGCATGATATCTATCCTCATCCTCCAAGGTAAATGTAACATAACCGCCGGAACGGACAGTGGTCTCCACATCAGACTCCGCGACATAATCCACCAATAAAGATATTCTGGTATCCGCCTTCACAAGAGAAATCTTTTCATTGTCAAAAAAAGCCTGCAACATTGCCCGGATATCATTGTTATACAATTCTGTATTCTGTTCCAGATATATCATTTTCTCATTCCTCAGTGAATTCCGCAGACCATATTGTTTTCTTTTTCCCAGCCAATGGTGGTACTGTCCATATGTCCCGGAAAGACCTTTGTGTCATCCGGCAGCGTAAATAACTTTCTATGGATGGA
>CAJOMI010000248.1 GCA_905235545.1 uncultured Lachnospiraceae bacterium
ACCGCATCTGAAAAAATTGTAATTTTCTTATAATGCCTATTTACCCTCTTATCATTTATCGGCTTATTCTTAAGCAATGTTGTCTCAATATCATTAACCGTATTATAAATGCCGCCAAGAGTTTTTCGTGAAATCAACTCCGAAATACCGAAACAGATTAGCAGGAAAGCTATACCGATTATCTCAATTATAATATAATCCCTGCCCCATATATGTTTTACTGCCTCTATAATTGTCTGCATATCAACACTCCTCATGTGAACCAAAACTTCTACCGTCGTCAACAAACCCAAAAACATCATTGAGTCAGATAACAGACCTACATTCTACCTATTGACACTTATTAAATAAGCTCCAAGCATTCCTACGTATATAAAAATAAACACAAAAAAATAAATTGCAGTTCTTCTTCTATTATTCGTACTGATTTCTTTACGTAATCTTTCAAGAAACTCTTTTTCTTTAGGTATTCTTCTATCATTTATAACAGGATTCATTACTTCGACACCCATGCCTGAATAAAAAACATCTGTAATATCATCCGTAAACTGTGCTATATTGCGAATATTATCTTTAACTTCTTCTTTTTTGATCTGTACAGAGTTTTGATCCGGTGATATTATGTTTCGATGCAGCTTATAACCGACTTCAAACGGATCTTTTTCATCCTGTATGGCCACATACAGATGCTGATTTTGTATAGATATGAGCAGACGGCCTTCATATTTATGAAAAAGTGCACTTATTGCATCTTCTTTTTCTCTTGTCATGAACTTCTCAATCATGTCAGAGTTCTCTGCATACACTCGAAATGATGAATACATTTTCTCTTTCATTTTTGTTATTGCCGGATGAACACAGAAGAAATTGTTCCCTATAATATCCAGTCTATATGGATCAGTACATAAAAAATCAAAATCATATATACACCCGCAAAAGCTATTCTCATCACTTTTCTTTTTGTTATCGTCTGTATGTTCAACATGTTTAAAATCACCATATTCAACATAAGACATAGAAAATGAAATGTTTCCCGATAAATCATCCAAATACATACTATTCTTCCCTTTGGATGCAGTCAGATAGTCTCCGGAAAAGAATGTACCATTGCCATTTACAATTCCCATACTGTCCACTTCATTCTTTTGATAACCATATTCCCAATCATGACAACAATCCCGAAACCATCCTGACAGCATCATCGGAACTGATTCAGAGAGAAACTGATATCGCTCTTTTGCAAACTTTATCCATGGTTTTTCTGAAGAAGCTACAATCCATATAACTCCGAAAACAAGAATAAAATCCCCCACTGCCGCTAACCAGAACCACTCTAACTCTGTTGAAAAAATAAATGCTACCAAACCGAATGTAACAACCAATCCGACAATCAAAAGTTTTATCTTATCATATAACCGCTTCATATCTTCCCCTCACATATATTCAAATCAATAATAATTTCCCGGTCTTAACATCCCATTGTAATGTGCCACATCATACATTCCACAATTATTATGAATTACTATTGATTTACCGTTATACACAACAACAGGAATGATTGTTGGTTCCGGTATAACATATTTCCCATACACATATCTTAAGCCCAAAATACTAAAATCCATATCAACACAATTCACTTTATGTACTGCATTAACAACGTTACCACCATTCTCGTAACGATAATATAAGACTATTCTTTTATTCCAGCCTATATTCATGTTTTTTTCTTCTACCTTTAAAAGTGTCCCTTCACACCTTGTTCCATTACAATACACATAACAATACTGAATATTTCTGTATATACACATAATTTTAAAATATAAAAAAGGTATATAAAACAATGCACACCAAATAATTATGCCAATTCTTTTTATTAAAACACTATCAATCGGAAATAAACTGAAAAAATATAATCCTGCGACAACCCATGCACTCATTATAATCATCATTTGTATAAAAATATATATGAATATCAAGCACCATTTCTTTATTAGTCTGTGTTTATCTTCATATTCAGGCATACCCTTCCCGATCATTTTTCCACCTCGCCACATTGTCAAGACTTGCCATACCACAGATTCCTGCTTAACCGAATCCATACTTTCAGGATTTAGCAGAAACCACGAATGTAATCATTATTCATCTAAAATCTTACAATTACAATCGAACATCTTTTTCTCATTTATAATGCCATTTCTCAAAATATTCAAGAAAAGCATCATGAACATTTTGCATATACAATGCCCCTTTAACCATATATTTTGATGGTTGATCAG
>CAJOMI010000249.1 GCA_905235545.1 uncultured Lachnospiraceae bacterium
CACGGGGATTTCCAACCGAAAATCCTTTTTGCTTCGCTACGGTGAACAAAGTCGCAGAGGGCATCTGGATGGAGCCATTCTCTTTATGCTGGATGTGGATAAATTCAAGTATGTCAATGATACCTATGGCCATTCATCGGGGGATCAGGCGTTGGCTTTTGTTTCAAAGTGTATACAAAACTTGATGGACCAAAACTGCATAGCCGGACGCTGGGGTGGAGACGAGTTCATCGGTATCTACACCAACGGTCGAATCCCTGTCTTGGAAAAACTCAGTATGCTGCAGAAGAAAATTCGTGAAACACCGGTTTGCCTTGAAAATGGAGACGAGATTCGTTTGACGGTCAGCATCGGCGCCGTATTCATCGATGCGAATCTGAGTCTGGATAAGAACATCGAACGGGCGGACGCTGCGCTCTATCAGTCCAAGAAAAACGGTCGCAATTGTCTTACAGTCGATGAAAGTGCATGACAGGCTGATTTCCCCGACTGAGTTAAACATTCTTATAATATATTGACGTTATGGCAGAATGATAAATGTAAGAATGCAGAAGATCACAGGATGTCAAAGATACATCGGATTCGCACCGGCCGGAGCGAATGCGAATAGGATGAAAAGGAGAACGACATGCCTATTGAAAATATGCGAAGACTTTTAGATAAATTCTGCCCCGAGATGAGCGAACCGCAAAAACAGAATTTTATTTATGTATTCTTCCCATTCATGTTTGGCATTTATCCTTACACGGCTGTCACTGATAAACAGAAATATGCCATGAAAGAAGGCGGGGTGGACTTTTTTTACCAGACCATTTATGAGATCACATACGCATGTCTCATACGGCTTCTTGGAGGCAACTAAGCAAAATAAAATAGGTAATTGTGAAACGCCTTGTTATACTTGAATCTATTGCGCATATTATATAGATTCCATAAGCAGACCTTGGCGCAGGCGTTTCGCAATTAGCAAAGATGAAAGAGAGAGGAAGGAATATTATGTTAGGTAATTTCAGTTATTCAAATCCAACCCGACTTTATTTTGGAGATGACGCATTGTCATTTTTGAAAGGAGAACTTGAAAAATATGGTCCTAAGGTTATGCTGACTTACGGAGGGGGTTCCATTAAGAAAAACGGGCTCTATGATGATGTGATCAGCATTTTAAAAGAGGCGGGGAAGGAAATCTTTGAAGATCCCGGCGTTATGGCCAATCCGACTATTCAGAAGCTCTATGAGGGCTGTAAGATCGCAAAGGAAAATGATGTAGACCTTATTCTCGCAGTCGGAGGCGGTTCCACAATCGATTACGCTAAGGCAGTGTCAGTGTCTGCGTGGTGCGAAGAAGATCCGTGGGATAAATATTATCTTCGCATGGAGGAGCCGGATAACCGCATCATTCCTGTCGGCAGCGTACTGACGATGGTTGGCACCGGTTCTGAGATGAACGGTGGATCTGTCATCACGAACCATGAGCAGAAGATGAAGATCGGGCATGTGTTCGGAGATAATGTTATGCCGAAGTTTTCCATCCTGAATCCGAAATATACATTTACCGTGCCGAAGTATCAGATGGTTGCCGGTATCTATGACATTTTCAACCATATCTGTGAACAGTATTTTTCCGGAGAGGATGACAACACCAGTGACTATCTGGCAGAAGGGCTGATGCGTTCTGTTATACACGCATCAAGGATTGCGGTGAAGAATCCGGAAGACTATGAGGCGCGCAGCAACCTGATGTGGTGTGCGACCTGGGCACTCAATACGCTGATCGCAAAGGGCAAATCGACAGACTGGGAAGTTCACATGATCGGTCAGGCAATCGGTGCTTATACCGATGCCACCCACGGCATGACGCTTTCTGCTGTTTCCCTTCCGTATTACCGACATATCATGCCTTACGGTCTGCCGAAGTTTGCAAGGTTTGCAAAAGAAGTCTGGGGCATCCGGACAGAAGAAATGACAGAGGAAGAAGCAGCAGATGCAGGTCTGAAAGCGATGGAAAGCTGGATGAAGGAAATCGGTGTTGTCCTTAGTGTAAAGGAGCTGGGTGTCACTGAGGATATGATAGACGGAATTGCGGATGCAACGTTCCTGTATGACGGTGGATATAAAATGTTGTCCAGGGATGAAGTTGTGGAGATTGTAAAAGAAAGTCTTTGATGAAAAACCGATGGATGAGGTGCTTATGAAATTATATAAAATACGAGATATAGCAGAAGCGGATTATGGTTGTGAGGAGTGTCCGAAAGACGGTCCTCACGCACTTTTAATA
>CAJOMI010000250.1 GCA_905235545.1 uncultured Lachnospiraceae bacterium
AGACGTTGAGTCCATGACCAGGAAGGAACTTCAGGAAGAGATTAAGAAATATACTAAGAAGATGGAGACGGCTGCCGCAGAACTTAACTTTGAGATGGCTGCTGAATACCGCGATCGATTGAAAGAGCTGAAGATCACCCTGAGAGATTATGATGAATGAAAACAGGAGGAGATTTTTTATGAAAGCAAGAAAAGTTTCAGGTATTTTATTCGCATCGGTACTGTTTCCAATGACGGGAACGGAACCGCGTATGCGTCTTTGACATCCGGCGTAGAGAAAACCAATGTTACTCTGACTGCAAAACCAAAGGATGGATATCAGTTCAAAGAGTGGAAGGTTAATTCCGGCGGCGTGCAGATTAAGGATAACAAGTTTACCATCGGCAACGAGGATGTGAAGGTTACGGCAATCTTTGAGAAGATTCCCAAAACACCAGGTACGCCAAATTCGGGCTCAAACGATTCGACCAAGGAAGACCCAACCAAACCGGGAACAGATGACCCAACCAATCCGGGTGCATCAGTGGAAAATGCCGAGAAATTCATCACGGGACTGACAAACGATAACGACCCTGCAGGAAGTGATTATCAGACCTTACAGGCAAAGGCTTCCAAGGTTACAAAATCATCCGTCAAGCTGTCGTGGAAGAGAGTATCCGGCGCAAAGGGATATATCATCTATGGCAATAAATGCGGTAAGAAAAACAAATACAAAAAGATCAAAACCGTGACGAAGACGTCCTATACACAGAAGAAATTAAAGAAGGGTACGTATTATAAGTATCTGGTTGTGGCTTATGATAAGGACAACAAAGTCCTTACCACTTCCAAGACGATTCACGCAGCTACCACCGGAGGCAAATACAGTAATGCGAAGAGCGTTACCACAAAGGCAAAGAAGGGTAAGGTAACGGTCAAAGTGAAAAAGTCTTTCAATCTGAACGCAAAAGCGGTAGCAAGCAATAAGAAAGGGAAGATGCAGAAACATCGTGCAATCCAGTACGAAAGCACAAATACAAAGATTGCTACCGTAAACTCAAAGGGAGTGATCACAGGAAAAGCAAAAGGTACCTGTTATGTATATGCATATGCAATGAATGGTGTATCGAAGAAGATAAAAGTCACAGTGAAATGAGCGCTTTTCCCTTAATGAAGTACAGAACAAATGTTCATTTTGTTCTGTACTTTTTTTGCGTAGTTTGTTATACTCTATATCGTGATAAAGGAGAACATTATACGGACAGGTAAGAGATAGAATTTCTATATATTTAGAAGGGAATGAATCGAATGAAACAATATATTACGATCAAGGGTGCCAAGGAGCACAATCTGAAAAATATTGACATCAAGATACCGAGAGACCAGCTGGTGGTATTGACCGGTCTTTCCGGTTCCGGCAAGTCGTCGCTGGCATTTGATACGATCTATGCAGAAGGACAGAGACGGTATATGGAGTCGCTTTCGTCTTACGCAAGACAGTTTTTGGGACAGGCGGAGAAGCCGGATGTGGAGAAGATAGAAGGACTTTCTCCGGCCATTTCCATTGACCAGAAGTCGACGAACCGGAATCCGAGATCGACGGTGGGAACAGTGACAGAGATATATGATTATTTCCGATTGCTCTATGCCAGGATCGGTATTCCGCATTGTCCGAAGTGCGGAAAGGAGATCAGGAAACAGACCGTAGATCAGATGGTAGACACGGTGATGGAGTTGCCGGAAGGAACAAAGTTTCAGTTACTGGCACCGGTTGTAAGAGGACGTAAGGGTCGTCACGAGAAGGTGCTGGCGCAGGCTAAGAGAAGCGGTTATGTGCGGGTGCTGGTGGACGGTTCCATGTACGATCTGTCGGAAGAGATCACATTGGATAAGAACAAAAAGCATGACATCTCCATTGTAGTGGACCGACTTGTGGTAAAGAAAGGGATTGAACGACGGTTAAATGATTCCATTGAAGCGGTGATGAAACTGGCAGATGGCATCATGGTGGTGGATGTGATCGGAGGGAAGCCGATCAACTTAAGCTCCAGTTTTTCCTGCCCGGATTGCGGGATCAGCATTGATGAGATTGAACCGAGAAGCTTTTCCTTCAACAATCCGTTTGGCGCCTGCCCGACCTGTTACGGACTTGGCTACAAGATGGAATTTGATGTGGATCTGATGATCCCGGATCAGAGCATATCCATTGCGGACGGGGCGATCACGGTGCTTGGATGGCAGTCCTGTACGGATAAGAAATCCTATACGAGAGCCATACTT
>CAJOMI010000251.1 GCA_905235545.1 uncultured Lachnospiraceae bacterium
GTTTGACCGGAGATTTGTGCAATCAACTGCTAAACGGCAACAATGGTGTTACGGTTACCGTTCCCGGCTGCAATAACGGCAACGGGGTAAAGAGCGGAAGCGAAGGAGGTAAGACGTGTACCCCGTCAGCAGATTGCAACGGGGTAAAGAATGGAAATGTTGTAAAGAGTGGGACTTATGGCAATGCACGGTATATCGTGATATCCCCGAATTGCAGCAATAACAGTCAGAATGCAGGAACGAATTGTCCGACGAAGCCGTCGGCCGGATCAACGGAGGGAAAACAACCGTCCACACAAGCACCTGATACAGAGCGCACGACGGAGCAGAAGACGACAGAGCAACAGACCACCGAGAAAGTAACGGAGCAGAAGACCACAGAGCAACAGACCACTGAGAAAGCAACAAATGATGAGCAGAATACGGAGGAAAAAGATACCGGAAATCCGCTGGCAGATTTGGATGCGAACACTGCGGATTACATCAACCAGATTGTAAATCTGGTCAATGCAGAGCGTGCAAAGGCAGGTCTGCATGCATTGCGTCTGGATACAGACATAACATCGGCAGCAATGGTCCGTGCAGGTGAGATTCAGAGTTCGTTCTCCCATACCAGACCGGACGGAAGAAGTTTCAGCTCGATTCTGACCGATAACGGTATCCGCTTTACCGGAGCCGGTGAGAACATCGCATGGGGACAGACTTCACCGGAGATGGTAATGGATGCATGGATGAACAGTTCCGGACACAGAGCGAATATCCTGAATGCGAACTTCACCAAAATCGGAGTTGGGTATACACAGGATGCAGCCGGACGGAAATACTGGTCACAGTTGTTTACGTATTAATAATTCAATAATACTTTGACAAGAAGAGACTGTTTGATTTCGTCTGATCAAACGGTCTCTTTTTGTGTAGGCGACGAGTCAGAAGCCCGGTTGCAAGCTTGCTTGCAGAAACGGGCTCCTGACGACCGCTCAGCATCGAGTGACCGAAGGTTACGAGATGAGAGAGGCGTAGCCGGCCATGCTCCAATCGTTGCATTCTGCCCACAATTAGGATACAATTATTTTTTGCTGTAAATAGGTTGCAACATTTTTGATCGATATTTCGTTATACGATTAGAAAGCTTTCAAAAACAACCGGAGGTGGAACAGTGACAGAACAGGAATTTGAGATATGTGTGGAAAAATATTCTGATCTGATCTATCGGATCGCTTTTGGATATCTAAAAGACAAAGAAGATGCTGAAGATGTGTATCAGAATGTTTTTCTGAAATTATATCGGTATAAAAAAGATTTTAAGGATGAGGAACATCGGAAACGCTGGCTGATTCGGGTGACAGTAAATGAATGTCATTCTGTCTGGAGACTCCCGTGGAAACAGAAACGGTATGCGGTGGAGGATATTCAGAACGTCGTGGAAACAGCTCAGCATGAAAATGAAGCGGGACAGGAGAATGGATCCGGACAGGAAGAGGCCGTAAAGGAGATGCTGGCGGAAATTCCTTCGAAGTATGGAACGGTTCTTTACCTGTACTATTATGAGGAGTATTCCACAAAAGAGATTGCGGTGATATTAAAACAAAAGGAATCTACTGTCCGTTCGCAACTAAAGCGGGGGAGAGAAATGTTGAAAAAGAAGATAATGGAGAGTGATTTTACGGGAGGACAGTGCTATGAAGGATAGAGAAAAGGCGATAGAGCAGGAATTTATAAAAGAACATTATGTTAATTTGATGGAAGGATTGCATGTGGATCGGAATACCAAAAAACAATTATTGGAAAATGCAGGAATGAAAAAAAGAAGATTTAACATGCATCAGAGGATGGGGTATGCAGTTGCGGTGCTGCTGGCAATGGTATTGTTTGTGATACCGTCACCGGTGAGCACGAAGGCAAGAGAGTATTGCAGGCTGGCAGTCTATCATATCGGTAATTTGTACAGTAATGGTTCGAACGACAACTTGACGGATTATGTAACACAGCCGGTTCTGGCAGAGAAGGATGGGGATTTGGCTGTACAGCTGAACGAGGTATTGGTGGACGGACATCATATGACGTTCAATTTTACGGTGGCATGTGACGATCCGATTTTCCGGTTTCGTGAAGAGCCTACCGGGGGAACTTATCTGGGATATTATTCTCTCAGATTGAAAAAAATTTCAATCAACGGAAAAAAGAAAAAATTTAAGGATGATGATATAAGTGGCTATATGGATAGTACAAATCCGAGTATTGACCATTATACGTATCAGATAGAAGATGAACTATGTATGATTGAATTTGCAGATGAGTTGAATGATGTGAATAAAACACTGAAAATCGAAATGGATATCGACGCAGTCAGTGATGATCATCCGATGGAAGATATCAGACATTATCGCTATTCCTTTGAGGTGAACAATCGGGCTCTGCAGTTGGAGACGAAGGAGATTCCGTTGAATCAGGAGGTAAAGGTGGATGATGTCACTCTGAAACTGGATAAAATGACGATCAATCAGCATAATCAGCGTGTTTACTTCTATATAGATGGTGTGAATAATTTTGATTATCGGACCACAAGCGGTCCGGAGGATACACGCTATGAATTTACGCTCAGTGGTCAGGATGAACTTGGCAACCGGGTATATGGTTTTGAAGCGGAAATAATCGACGGATACGGATTTTTTGAATTGCTGTCGGATGGCGAAAATGCGGATTTGAGGAACGATGTGGAATTTTATGATTTGCAGATTCATTACCACTGGAATGATCCGAGGGGAGATGTGACGTATGACGGACCGGGAATCGGAGATGCGGAAAGTATCGTGTATGAAGGAAAAGAGGATGATTTAGGGGAGATGTTCCGGGTAGACTGCAAATAGATCAATTAATATTATTTATACACAAACCGGTATATCCGTGGTACAATAATGCCACGGATATACCGGTTATTTCTTTTATGGAAGGAGTCACAGAGATGACAACAAAAAAGATAGTGGATGTGTCTGATATCGAAAAACAGGAAGAGCTTACAAGCAGGTTGCGTGAACCGGCAGAGTCCTTGAGCAGGGGCGGTTTGGTTGCATTTCCGACAGAGACAGTGTATGGTCTGGGAGCGGATGCGCTAAACGAGACGGCGGCGGCCAGAATCTATGCGGCGAAGGGGAGACCATCGGATAATCCGTTAATCGTACATATTTCCAAAGTGGAAGATTTGGAGACGCTGGCGTATGTCAATGAACAGGCGAGGATTTTGGCGGAAGCATTCTGGCCGGGACCGCTTACGATCATTTTGCCGAAAAAAGAGATTGTGCCATATGCAACGACGGGTGGATTGGATACAGTGGCAGTTCGTATGCCATCGCATCCGGCAGCGCTGGAACTGATCCGGCAATCGGGAGTATATGTGGCGGCACCCAGCGCAAACACATCCGGAAGACCGTCACCGACGAAGGCGGAACATGTGATTGAGGACATGACAGGAAAGATCGAGTACATCGTGGACGGTGGCCCGGTGGGAATCGGAATTGAGTCTACTATTGTGGATGTCAGTGGAAAGCAGCCGGTCATTTTGCGACCGGGATTTATTACGAAGACAATGTTAGAGCAGATGATCGGACCGGTCACGATTGATCCGGCGTTGGAGAAACCGATGGACGGATTGCGGCCGAAGGCGCCCGGAATGAAATACACGCATTATGCGCCGAAGGGAGAATTGACACTCGTGGAAGCGGTAGAGGCCGGAATGCATTCCAAGATGGCAGAGCCGGAAAAGGAGTTGTTGGCGGAGGCGGAAGATACTGCAAGCCGGGAGAAAGTGATACGAAAAATATGTGAGCTGACAAAGGAAAAACGGGAAGACGGTTACAAAGTTGGGATCATGGCACCTGCGGAGACGATGTCCTGCTATGAAGGTGTGGCGGATGTTCTGGTCTGTGTGGGCAATCGGGAAAAGAGGGATACGGTTGCCGCCGGACTCTATGCGGCACTTCGGGAGTTCGATGCACAAGGTGTGGAGTATATCTATGCGGAGAGTTTTCGGGGAGAGGGGCTTTCCTATGCGATCATGAACCGATTGTTAAAGGCAGCGGGACAGAGAGTAATCCGCATATAAGAGGATACGGAAAACATATATCATGTCCGGCAACGTCCGGCTTAACTTACTGACATTGGCCACTGAACTGTAATCTAAATATGTAATGCAGGTAAAAAATGAGTTGCGGGGGATTGCTTATGTTGCGGAATGCGGTTATAATGTAGGCGATAATAATACAGGATCGTTTTGATTTTGTCGGAAAGAAAGGAATGGAAAAATATGATAGCGTTAGGTTGTGATCACGGTGGATTTGCTCTGATGCAGGAAGTGAAGAAGCATTTAGAGAAAAGAGGATTTGAATATAAAGATTTCGGCTGCGATTCGGAGGAGTCGGTGGATTATCCGGTCTATGCCAAGGCAGCTGCCAATGCTGTTGCAAGTGGGGAGTGTGACAGAGGAATTCTGATCTGCGGAACCGGTATCGGAATTTCAATCGCTGCCAACAAGGTGAAGGGAATTCGTGCAGCACTCTGCCACGATTGTTTCAGTGCGGAGGCGACGAGAGAACACAATGATGCCAATATGCTGGCTATGGGCGCGAGAGTGATCGGACCGGGATTGGCACTCAAGATTGTGGATACTTTTTTGGACACTCCGTTTTCCAATGATGAGCGACATATTCGGCGTATTGATATGATTGAGTGATGATGTCCGGCACATAGCTTGTGTGCCGATACCGGTTAGTTACGAGGAGTTTACGATATGAAAATGTTAGCGTTGATTACACAATTGGCGATTTCCATGCTGACTGCAATTCTGATTTGTGGCGGCATCGGCTATCTGGTGGATGCACATTTCGGAACGAATCTGTTTGTCTTTTTTCTGATTTTGGGTGTGGCGGGCGGATACAAAGCCTGTTACAACATAATCTGTAAGTTTCTGGGAAAGGACAGTTTATTCGTGAAAGAAGATGATAAAAAGGAATAAGGAGCCGATTGTACAGCGTTTGGAGAAAGCGGATACCGGAAATGAACAGACCACGATTACAAATGGTACCGGATTCCGATTAGGACAGAAGTAAAACATAAAGAC
>CAJOMI010000252.1 GCA_905235545.1 uncultured Lachnospiraceae bacterium
CGGAATCGATCTGAGCAGACGAATAAATTGATTCTTATGATAGGTCACTTCCAATTTTCTTCCTTGAATAAAGGTCTTCCACATCCTACTCGACCTCCTTTAACGCCTCAACGATCTTCTCCTTCAAGGTTTCATCCGCAATCGTCTCTCCATTTTCATCCATATCACTGACAAGCGAAAGTTCCCCGCCATGCAGCAGTACGATCTCGTCACAAAGCGACAGTGCAAGATCCATAATATGTGTCGATAAAATGATGATGCTGTCCTTTCGGATCTCCCGTAACAGCTTCTTCATATCCTCGGCTGCCACAACATCGAGAGAAGTAAGCGGCTCATCCAAAAACAGAATCTTCGGTTTGCTGATGATGTTGATCAGCATCTGCATTTTCGATTTCATTCCATGGGAATAATCCCGTAAAAGGCGGTCTCTGTCCGGTTCCTCGATTCCCACCATATCAAAATAGGAATCCAGATCCTTTTTCTCTCCGATCTTTTCTTTATTAATATCGATAAAAAATTGTATAAATTCCCGGCCTGTCAAAAAGCCCGGCACTTCCGGCACCGAGAGCACATACCCGATATCGTCCTCGCCTATCGCTCTCTCTTCTCCATCTTCTTCCAGATAGAATCTGCCGCCGTCCACATTCAGATCATCGTTCAGACAATTAAAAAATGTAGTCTTCCCAGCGCCGTTTCTTCCGAGTAGTCCATAGATCTTACCACTGTTAAACCGATAGCCGGCTCCTTTTAATACCTCTTTTTCATCAAAATGTTTTTGCAAATTTTCTACCACTAAATCCATATATGTATTTCCCTTCCATCCTCACATAAAATGATATCCTGCATAAACTATACGCATCTCGCAGTAAATGCGAAATGCTACCTAAACCTAAACACTTACACTATACTATAGAAGCGCATTGTTTATCAAGACGTCGTGTCTTAAATTTACAATTCATCCATTGACCAATACACAGGTTTCGGGTGTGGTATCGTATACAACTTGCAGGAATATTTGCCAAAGATTGCCAATTGTGATAAACTATCATACAGAGTTCTCATTTTAAGCAGAAGATAAACTTACTGAACCAAAGGGGGAAATTATAATGATACAGGAAAAACGCAGACTTTGGAAACTCGTACTTTTTTCCATTGCAACGCTTGGAATCTACAACATTTACTTCTGGTACAAGTTTACATCCGATTTGAATCAGATAAATCCGATTGATAAGAAGATTAAGAATTATATTCTTGTCTGCTTCCTATCCATCATAACATTGGGAATTTATCGTTGGGTATGGTTCTTCTATCTGGCAGACCGCATACAGGTAACCGGAAAGCGGATGCGCATGAAGATTCAACCGGGACCCGGTGTCACGCTGACCTGGAGGCTTTTTGGTACCTTTATTCTGATCGGACCGCTGGTATCCGATTTCTTTGTAATTCACAACATGAATAAACTTGCAAAAGCCTACAATCAAAACTTCAAAAAACATACAAAAGTCATCAAAAATTAAAAACCGGGGCATCACGCCTCGGTTTCTTTTATCTCCATTTTCAAAATTTTAATTTTAATCCGGTAGAACTTTCCTCATTGTCACTTATATTATCAGAATTATCAGAATCATCAAAACCTTTTGATGCAACAGGATTCTCTTCAACCATGGAAAATGAATCCGGCCATATTTTTACAGGTTCCGGCTCAGGTGGCTGGTCTCCCTCCAACCAGTTTTCCTTACCCGAGAAACTAAGCATATTAAAATACGCCTGTTTTTTCTCCTCATTTTTTCGATGCGCAAAGATCGATTGGATTCTAGACCAAAGCAATAACACAACACATGCGAAGCATATACATCCAATTCCCAATTCTTTTCGTGCATTACTCGCAGAACTGTAAAAATCATCCCACTCCATTAACTTGTACGGTCTTAGTACATTCGATATTTCCGAACTTGAAACCTCTATCTTAGCCAGATATTCTCTCGCATACCTTTCATCCTCATTTGTCATCGCAACAACTTTTCCGATAAAATGAACCGGCTCAGGACTTTCAGTACTCTCTCTTGAAATTTTACGATAGGTTGCCTCAGACTGCCTATTCAACAAAGCACTCTTTCCCGACGTTTTTGTCTGAAAACCCATATACATATTGCCAATTGGAATCAGATAGATTTGTCCGTCACCACTCGCTTTTGAATCGCTTGTCTGTCGGTATTTTCCTTCAAATGCACCAACGGGATATCTCCCTCAATGAACATACCGTTTTCAATCTGCCACGCATCAACGGATGAATATTCCACCGGCGTCTTCATGCTGGTACCAAAATCTCTGATAGCGGATGAAATCTCTTTAAATCCAAGCATAGCAAAAAATAAAACAAATAAAACTTTCAAATTCCCTCTTCTACGGCGATAGAAAAACATACGAAATCTCCTTAGCTCTTAACATTTCCCCACATCAACTTTATCCATACATTCCCTTTTACACATCCCACTGTTTTTTAATTATAGCGATTTCCATTCAATTTGCAATCATTTTCTTCCAAATGAAGATTCAGTCATTTTCAAAAACAGAATAATCTCTCTCAAACAAAATCTCTATCATCTGTCGCCTGAGTTCTTCTTCCGAAACACTCTCCATAAGATACTTCTTCACATAAGCCTTACTCTTGCCGGGATATTTA
>CAJOMI010000253.1 GCA_905235545.1 uncultured Lachnospiraceae bacterium
ACTCTTAATCAGGGTGTGCGGGGTTCGAGCCCCCGGCGGCCCACTAGAAGAATCGATTTGATGTCTATGCGCATTGGGTTGGTTCTTTTTTTTGCTAAACTGTTTCGAAAGGAGATTGTGATTCTGATATGGCGGAAAAATATATTATGATTCACGATATTATGAGTGAACATAAGGATCGAATGTTGAATTTAAAAAAGTATTATCCGTTTTTTGTTCTGTGCGATACGACATTTTCCCAATATAAAGACGGAAAATACATGGATCTGGACATGGGTTATATCACAATGGCAACCCTTCGGTTTTTTATTCATGAAAATAATTTCCAGGAGAGCGAGATCACCTATGAACAGTATGAAGCATTTCTCTCGGAGCTCCTTCGCAGGGAATAATTCTCTTTGCATGTGGATCCACAGGAAGAAAAAGAGTTGATCGGATATATTTTTGACAAATTAAAAAATGATGGAAAGGCGTTTACTTTCCCTTATTTTGATCCGGAAGAAAAGAAGAAGAAGACAGCCAGAGTGAAGCTCCTTGACAGCCGGATCGTGGATGGCGTGGTGCTTTATCATGTGACGACAGATGGAATTGAATTTTATCTGGATACCAAGGAAATCAAGGATGAGAGTAATATTTCCGTGCAGCAGCTTCTTCTGGAAAAAATGATACAATCCGAGAATTTTGCGGGTGGCATTGAGGTGGTCAGACGGATCAACAGCGAGGTAAACAAACTTTCCCTGCAAAAGAAAGAGGTCCTGGATCTGTTAAGTTATGATGTGTTTTCCGGTGCAAAAGCAAGTGAGGAATATATGTCCACGGTTGCAAAATGGTTCGATGAGGAGCAGAAGCTTTTTGAGAAAAACCGGGCACTGATTGACAAGGCATTTCAAAAGGCAAATGCCGCGCAAAAAGAAATGCTGACACAGGATGAGGCGAGAAACGGTTTTGATCCGGAGGGAAGAACCAGACAGACGGGTTCTGCCGTTTTATCTGAGATACACAAACTTGATACGGAACTGAAAAAGACCATCATCATGCACGGGACGTTGATCAAGGAGACGATCGAACTGCAGAATGTGGCAGATGAAATGATTGCGAGAGCGAAACTTCGAAAATTGCGTCCGGCATTTCACTTCCGGGATACTCTCAAAAAGGTGATGGACGAAGACCGTCCGCAGCTTATGGAAATGCTGGTCGCTCCTCTTTTTCAGCCGAAGCTTACCAAGAACTTTGCACCGGAGACTGTTGACCGGATGTTGGAGGGCAGGGCAGAGAATAAGGATTACACCGAAAAGGTGGAGAAGAAGGAAATCCGGACGGACTATGTGTTTGAGGATGAGATGGAAGACAGGCGGATCGCATGCAATTACGGAAAATTATTTGAGGAACTTTTGGAACAGCTTTGGAAGCATGGAAAGACTACTCTTTCCGAACTGATTGCCATCTATGAGATCAAGTTCGGAAAAGAGATCAGTAAAAACGGAGACCTCTATTCCTTTCTGGTTCATCTGGCACAGAAATCAACGTATGATCTCAGTAAAATGCAGGATAAACAGGATACTTTTCTGGAGGGCATCGCAATGAGTGAGATATCTTCGGATAAGAAGGATCAGTATGAAAAGATGGTATTCACGATCACGTTTGATTCGGACAATGTACTGCATTTCGGTGACGGAAAAGACGATGCGTTTTCCATCACGGATATGTATTTTGAATCAATGTCACTAACGTAAGCCGGACGTTGCCGGATATGCTATATGTTTTCCATTTCGGGCGCGAGCTAAAGCATACCTTCGAACTAAGCTTGTGCCTCGCTAAGGTCTCAGGCATTTCGCTTAATTTTAAACGCAACGGTGGTAAGTTCGCCGTCCCCGGACGGCTCATTAAGAACCGGCGTTTGCAGATAGCCCTGCATGGTAAAACATATAAGCATATTCGGCAACTGTGTATTGGTTAATGTCTGAATTGTAACGATATAACATCAGAAACGTGGTGTGATGATGGAAATACGTTGTATTTTATTGGAAAATTTGATATATTAGGGAAAGTGGAATGGATAGGAAGGAGCAGAAGCTATGAGTAAAAGAAATCTTGCAATCATTTTTGGTGGTCAGTCGTCCGAACATGAGGTATCCTGTATTTCCGTACAGACCGTTGCGGGAGGGGTTGATCAGGACCAATATGATATTACATATGTTGGAATCACGAAAGAGGGGCGTTGGCTTTTGGCTGATTCCATCGAAAATATAGCCGATGGAAGCTGGGTCAATTCCGGGACTTCGGTTGTTCTCTCGCCGGATGCAACAAAAAAAGAGATGTTATTCATCGGAGACGAAGGGATCAAAACGAAGCGGATTGACGTTATTTTTCCTGTCTTGCACGGAATGTATGGCGAGGATGGAACCATTCAGGGGCTGTTTGAAATGGCAAAGATTCCATATGTGGGATGCGGTTTGCTGGCATCTGCAGTGGGAATGGATAAAGTATATACGAAGATCATCGTGGATAATCTGG